>CAZDBC010000202.1:0-6304 GCA_964503295.1 uncultured Kiloniellaceae bacterium
GAGGTGCCGGCCCGCGCGACGGTGGAACAGTCTGGCCCGCTCTGTTACCCTACGGGTTCATTCATGGGGTCCTGACCGTTCCGGGCCCCGAACCGGGCGCGAGGGGGAGCACCGGTGGCGGACAGTCAAGCCCAGGGGCGACAGCGCTTTCACGTCGAGCTGATCAAGCCCTCGCACTACGATGACGACGGCTACGTCATCCAGTGGTTCAAGGCCTGGATCCCCTCGAATACGCTGTCGAGCATCTACGGCCTGCTGCTCGATGTCGTCGAGCGCAAGGCGCTCGGCCCCGAGGTCGACGTTACCCTCGACGCCTATGACGAGACTAATACCGTCATTCCGGTCAAGAAGATCATCCGGCGGCTGAGCGCGCCGGGCGCGCGCGGCATTGTCTGCCTCGTCGGCGTGCAGTCGAACCAGTTTCCGCGCGCCCTCGACCTTGCGCGCCGGTTCCGCGCCGCCGGCCTGCAGGTCGCCATCGGCGGATTCCACCCGAGCGGCTGTATCGCCATGCTGCCCGAGCTGCCGCCGGATCTTCAGGAGGCGCTCGACCTCGGGGTCACGCTCTACGCCGGCGAGGCCGAGGGTCGCCTGGCCGAATTCCTGCGCGACGCCCTGAACGGGACCCTGAAGCCGGTCTACAACCACATGAACGACCTGCCCGGCCTGGACGGTCAGCCCGCGCCCTTCCTGCCCGAAGCCATGGTCCGCCGCTACGGCGGCTCGATCGGCTGTTTCGACGCCGGCCGCGGCTGTCCCTTTCAGTGCAGCTTCTGCACCATCATCAACGTGCAGGGCCGAAAGTCGCGCTTCCGCGATGCCGACGACGTGGAGCGCCTGATTCGGGCCAACGCCGCCCAGGGCATCACCCGCTTCTTCATCACCGACGACAATTTCGCGCGCAACAAGAACTGGGAGGCCATCTTCGACCGCATCGGCGACGTGCGCGAGGAGCTGGGCCTGCCCTTGTCGATCATCATCCAGGTCGACACGCTGTGCCACAAGATCCCCAACTTCATCCCGAAAGCCAAGCGGGCCGGAGTCGCACGGGTTTTCATCGGCCTGGAGAACATCAATCCCGACAACCTGATGGCGGCCAAGAAGCGCCAGAACCGCATCACCGAATACCGCAAGATGCTTCAGGAATGGCGGCGTCACCAGATCATTACCTATGCCGGCTACATCCTCGGCTTTCCCGCCGATACGCCGGAGAAGATCGAGCACGATATCGAGATCATCAAGCGCGAGCTGCCGATCGACCTGCTCGAGTTCTTCTGCCTGACGCCGCTGCCCGGTTCCGAGGACCACAAGAACCTCTACCTGCGCGGCGTGCCGATGGATCCGGACATGAACATCTATGACCTGGAGCACGTCTGCACCGCGCATCCGCTGATGTCCAAGGAGCAGTGGCAGGATATCTACTTCCGGGCGTGGGACCTCTACTACTCGATCGATCACGTCGAGACCCTGATGCGCCGCTTCGCCGCGACGGGAAACAAGCCCGAACGGCTCCTCTGGCACACCCTGCAGTTCCATGGCTGCATCTCGATCGAGAAGGTGCACCCGCTTCAGGGCGGCTATCTGCGCCGCAAGTTGCGCAGCCAGCGGCGCTCCGGCCTGCCGGTCGAGCCCGCCTGGCGCTTCTATCCCAAGCGTGTCGCCGAGGTGGTCGGCACCAATCTCGCCTTCCTGCGCTACTACCTGCGCCTGGCGAGTCTGGTCCGGCGCATCAAGCGCGATCCCGACAGGCGCGACTACCGCGACCTCGCAACGATACCGGTCGACGATGCGGAGGACGAAGAGCTCGAGATGTTCGCGCACAGCGAGGCCGCCCAGGCGGCCGTCGCAAAGGCCAAGCGCGAAACCGCCGCGCGAGAGAAGGCGCACAAGGTCGCGGCTGCCGGCTGAGCCGCATTGCGATGCCGGTTGCGTCCGCTCATCCACGGTGGGCGGGGCGCAGGCCGGTCTCAGCAGGCCCGCAGTTGCGCCGGTCCGCTATCGCAAGAGATGCTTGCGACAGTGCCCAGGCCCGGCCGGCTCCAGATCGTGAAGCGGTAGCCGTTGGCTCTGGCGAAGCGGTCGACGATCGCCAGCCCGAGGCCGATGCCCTCCTGGTTGCTCACCACGGGATCCTTGAGCCGCTCGAATGGCCGCAGGGCCCGTTCGATGTGAGTCGGATGCATGCCCGGCCCGCGGTCGATCACCGAAACAACAACACCCTCGCCCGTGCGGCGGACGCGAAGCCGGATCTTGCCGTCGACCGGCGAATACTTGATGGCATTCGTCAGGAGGTTGATCAGGATCTGGCGCAGCATGCCCTCGTCGCCGGTCAGCGCGAAGCGGCCTGACGCGGCCCTCTCTTCGATCCTGATGCCGCGCCTTTCGGCGAACGGTTGCACGTCCTGCAGACAGGTGCCGATCAGCTGACGGCCGGCGATGCGCTCTTTTTTCGTCTCAAGGCGACCTTCCTCGATCGAGGAGAGTTGGAGAATGCTGTCGACCAGCGCCAACAGGTGGCCGGCGCTGCGATGAATGTCGGCGGCGTAGGCGGTATAGGTCTCGAGCGACGGCGTGCGCAGGTGCCCGTCGCGAATGATTTCCGAGAAACCGAGAATGGCGTTGAGCGGCGTGCGCAGCTCGTGACTCATCATGGCAAGAAAGCGGTCCCGTGCACGGTTCGCTTCCCGCTCGCGGGCGTGGGCTTGTTCGGCCTCTCGCTTCATGCGCCGTTCCCGCGCAAGGCGGGTGGACAGCCAGCCGACCCGCTGCCGCAGGTTGACGAAAGGGCGAACCGCCTCGTCTTCGGCCACCATTCGGACGACGATGCGCCGGGGGCCTTCCGGCCAGAGGCGGACATTCGCGCCGTAGGCAATGAAGGCGACCGATCCGTACGGGAAGTCGAGGACGACGCGGGCCGGACGTGGCTTCGACGTGCTCCGCCACCTGGCGACCAGCCTTGCCGCACCGTCCGTGTCCAGATCTAACAGGTCGGTGAGCCTGCAATTCGACAGGCTGCCGCGGTCGAACAGCGCCTCGGCGCGACGGTTGGCATCGATGACCGATCCGTCGTTGCCGAGCAGGAGGATCGGCTCGGGCAGGCAGTCGATTAGGGACATCGGCACTTCCCCGCCGATTGATCCAGACCTACCATTCCCCTTCGTCGAAGTATTCGATGCCATCATCGGCCATCGCCCGATCGGTCGGTTTCAAATGAACCACCACCCGACAGCCCGCATCGCCCCGCGCGATCGCTTCCTCGATAGAGACCTTGGCGTAACCGCTGCTGGACGCGGCGATCTTCCCGAACACGTTGGAGGTCATCATGCACAGCGAGTGGCGTCCCTCCACCATGCTGCCGAAAGGACAGCGACGGTTGCCGAGGACGATTCTGTCCGGCGTCTGCTCGATCACGTAGAAATCACCGCCGATACGCGCCTTGAGGTCGGTGAGAACCTTCGGGAGCATGTCTTCGGTCAGCCACTCGACCTGCAGCGCCTGGCGGTAGCCTTGATCGATGTGATCGCCGATCCGTCCGCCGACCACGCTGATGAAGCCGGCGGCATCGTCGGTGCCGACCACCTCCTCCAGGGTTGCCGCCAGCTCGCGGATCATCCGGCGAAAAAAGACATCGCGGTCGAGCTGGATGCCGGCGTCTTCCGGCGCCGTCGAATTCTGGAGCTGAACCTTGCTCATGGCTGAACCTCCCGGAGAACGACTAACGAGGAGGCAAAATAAAAATGTCGCGTGACAATGCCTTTACTGCCTCGTTGAACCGGAAAGAATTTGCCGTCTCCTCAATACTTCATATAACTGCCAATACAGCCTGAACCACCGGTTGAAGGATATCAAGCCTTTTGATCGCCCAAGAATGATTGCGGCCTGCGCCAGTGGCCGGCGCGCCGTGGCCCTTGGCCTGGAGCCCCGGGCGGGACTAGCATGACGGTTTTCGGCAAGTGAGAAGCACCATGAAACTGACCGACCAGCAGATCGCCGAGTTCCACGAACGCGGCTATCTCTTTCTGCCCGAGCGTTTTTCCAAGGAAGAGGCGGCTCTTCTGCGCGACGAGGCGCAGGAGATCTACCGTCTCGACAGGCCGGAGGTCTGGCGCGAGGCGAGCGGCGTGGCACGCACAGCCTTCGCCGCGCATCTCTATAACGAAGCCTTTCGCCGGCTCGGCGCGCATCCGCGCCTGGTCGAGCCGGTCATGCAGCTGCTCGACGGACAGGTCTATATGCATCAGTTCAAGGTCAACGCGAAGGCGGCCTTTGATGGCGATGTCTGGCAGTGGCACCAGGATTACGGGACCTGGAAGCGCGATGACGATATGCCCGAGCCGCGCGCCATGAATATCGCCGTCTTTCTCGACGACGTGAGTGCCGTAAACGGTCCGCTGATGTTCATCCCCGGCAGTCACAGAGCGGGCGTCCTCGAAGCAGGCCACGACCTCGAGACCACGAGCTACCCGCTCTGGACCCTCGATCGGGAGACGGTCACCAGGCTGGCGCGGGAGGGCGGCATCGTTGCGCCCACAGGGCCGGCCGGCTCGGTGATCATGTTTCATTGCAATCTGGTCCACGCCAGTCCGTCGAACATCAGCCCCTGGAATCGCACCATCGTCTATCTCAGCCTGTGCGAGGTTTCGAACCACATCCGGCAGTTCAAGCGGGAGGAATGGATCGCCCACCGCGACTTCACGCCGATCGATCCCCTGGCCGACGACTGTCTGGACGAGCTGGTGGCGCAACACCGCGCGGTTCAGGCGGCTGAATAGCGCCGGCCGACGGCCGGACGGCAAGGGGGCGCGGGCGCCAGGCCCCGCGGCCTGCGGGGGTGTCAGGACGGCTGGTCGGCGGGCGGGTCGGCAGTCTGCACTCTGACTGTGGGGCAAGGGAATGGCGATGCCGTGTTACTTGAAGATGTCCCACAATGCGAACAGCACCTCGCCCCTGACGTTGACGACGCCGTTCTGGGGATCGCGTACCCAGAAGCGCAGCAGGAAGTCGAGCGAGCTGTCGCCGAAGCCGGTCAGATGACAGACCGGCGGCGTATCCGTCACCACCCGGGCCGATTTTGCGGCCGCCTCTTTGGCCAGCTTGCGGACCTGGTGCGGATACGAGCCATAGGAGACCCCGAATGGGATCTCGAGCCTGACCAGCTGGCTCGTGTATGACCAGTTGACCACGCGCTGCGTAATCAGGTCCTCGTTGGGAATCAGGTACTCCTTGCCGTCGCGGGTGACGACCGAAACGTAGCGGGCGCCAAGCGAGGTGATCCAGCCGAAGGTCTCGCCGAGCTCGATGACGTCGCCGGGCTTGATCGACTTGTCGAGCAGCAGGATCACGCCGCTCACCAGGTTGGAAACCACCTTTTGCAGGCCGAATCCGAGGCCGACACCAACCGCGCCGGAGAAAACGGCAAGCGCGGTCAGGTCGATGCCAACGGTGTTGAGGGCAACCACGACGGCCAGCGTAAGAAGACCGATCTTCAGCAGCTTGCCGAGCAGAACCTGCACCGAAGGCGTCAGATCGGGAATGCGGTTGATGCGCGTTTCCGCGAAACGTGACAGCACCGCCGCGGCCCATATCTGGGCCGTCATCGACAACACGGCCTTCACTACGGTGAGCACGGAAAGGCGGAGATCGCCAAGCGTTATCGCGATGGCGTCGAGCAGCTCGATTGTCGGATCGAGCAGGTTCGTGATGTTGAGCGCCGCGACGCTCCAGGCCGCGATGGCCAACAGATGGGCCAGGGCGGCGTTGCGTATGAAGGCCGAGCCGAAGCGGATGATAACCCAGGCGGTGAGCAGGCTGGCGACAAGCTTCAGCAGGTAGCTGGCGCTCGGCCAGGTGAACCGCTCCATGATCCCGATCGCCAGCCAGAGAAGGAGCAGGAAGATCGCGGGATGCAGAACGCGGCGGATGCCGCGGATCACCGGGCCGAGGCCGCGCCCGACCTGGCGGTCACTCAGCCAGTACTCCATGCCGGGACGAAGCTGGCGGGTCAGCAGCCAGGCCAGCAGATAGAGAACGGCCAGCAGGCCCAGTTGGATGAGAGTCCAGCGGTCGGTCGCGTTCCGGGCAATTCACCCGGCAATCTCGCCCAGCCAGGCACGCGAGGTCGCCGGATCCAAGACGCTGTCCATGAAACTCTTTTAGCCGCTTTGGACGGGTTGTGCATCAGGCAAGCCGGGCGCGCCGAGCGTGGTCTTCAACGCCGGCACCTTGGGCGCCGTGTCGCGGGAGTCGCCCTAATGCGCGCCTTGCGTCGCAATCACAAGTTGCCGCGTTAATAGAGTAATCTGAA
>CAZDBC010000203.1:0-6281 GCA_964503295.1 uncultured Kiloniellaceae bacterium
ACGGCATCTTCAACCATCCCGATTCCGCCGCACACTGCGCCCTCGGCCTGCACGCGCTGCAACACCGCGGCCAGGAGGCCGCCGGCATCGTCACCTGGGATGGCAGGCAGTTTCATGCCCACCGCGACCTGGGTCTGGTCGGCGACATCTTCGCAAGCGAACAAGTCGTCTCCCGGCTCCAGGGCAGCGCCGCCATCGGCCATGTTCGCTATTCGACGACCGGGGAGACCGCGCTGCGCAACGTGCAGCCGCTGTTCGCCGACCTGCGCTCGGGCGGCTTCGCCCTCGCCCACAACGGCAATCTGACCAATGCCCACAGCCTGCGGCAGGAGCTGGTCCAGCGCGGCTCGATCTTCCAGTCGACCTCCGACACCGAAGTCATCGTCCACCTGATCGCCACCTCCCGCTTCGAGAACATCGTCGACTGCGTCATCGACGCCCTGCGCCAGGTGGAGGGCGCCTATTCGCTGGTGTGTCTGTGCGAAGACCGGGTGATCGGGGTGCGCGACCCGCTCGGCGTTCGGCCGCTCGTGCTCGGCCGGCTCGGCGACGCACATATTCTCGCCTCGGAGACCTGCGCCTTCGACATCATCGGCGCCGAGTTCCTGCGCGATGTCGAGCCGGGCGAACTGGTGGTGCTCGATGCTTCGGGTGTCCATTCCATGCGGCCATTTCCCGACTCTCCGCGGCGCGGCTGCATCTTCGAATACATCTATTTCGCGCGGCCCGATTCCGTGATGGAGGGCACCAGTATCTACGAGGCGCGCAAGCGCATCGGCGCCGAACTGGCGCTCGAGAGCCCGGTGCCCGCCGACGTCGTGATTCCGGTCCCCGACTCGGGCGTGCCGGCGGCGCTCGGTTATGCGGAGGCCTCGGGCATTTCCTTCGAGCTCGGCATCATCCGCAACCACTACGTCGGCCGAACCTTCATCGAGCCCGGCCAGCAGATCCGAAATCTCGGCGTCAAGCTGAAGCACAACGCCAATCGCGCCAAGATCGACGGCCAGCGCGTAATCCTGGTCGACGATTCGATCGTGCGCGGCACAACCTCGATCAAGATCGTCGAGATGGTGCGCGCCGCCGGCGCGCGCGAGGTCCACATGCGCATCGCCGCGCCGCCGACCACGCACTCCTGCTTCTATGGCATCGACACGCCGGAACGCGAGGAACTGCTCGCATCGCGCTACGATCTGGCCGGCATGGCCGAGCATATCGGGGTCGACAGTCTCGCCTTTGTCTCGGTCGACGGACTCTATCGCGCCATGGGCCTCGGCGGTCGGGACAACGACAGTCCGCAGTTCTGCGATGCCTGCTTCACGGGAGACTACCCGACCCGCCTGACGGATCAGGAGAGCGAAGGCGGCCTCGTGCAGCTCTCGCTGCTCGCCGAACTGGCGTGAGGGCCCGCCGGCCCCGGGCGGGCCCCCGTATCGGACGGCCTCCTGGTTCATGTTGAAACGCCTGCTCTTTGGGATTTGCGCTCTGCTCGGCGCCGGGATAGGCGCTCAGTTGCCCGAGTACACGCAGCAGTACCTGCAAAGGCTCGGCGGACGGCTCGACACGTTCGCCCGGCAGACCGAGGCCCTCGCCCGCGATGCGCAGGCCGAGGGCCTGACCGTGACCCGCTACCTCGAGCTGTTCCTGGACAGTTCCGTCTCGGCCCACCGCCGCCTCGGAATGCGCTTGGCCGACGGCCTCGCCGAGTTCGAGCGCCTGCAGGCGGCCCAGAAGGCGCTGCTCGATGCGCCGCCGGCCGGCCGGCCGCTGGTCATGCTCGCGCAGTTGGACACGGATCTCGCGCTCGCCACGCTCGAAAGCTTCAACCCGGCGGTGCCCTTGAGCGCCGGCGGGCTGCTCTACGCGCTCGGCGGCGGGGTCGCGCTCGCCCTCGCCGGCTTGCTCGGCGGGCGCTTGGCGGCTAGCGTGCGCCGCCGCGCGGCCGGCCGCGCCCGTTCCCGACAGGCAGCAAGATGACCGAAGCCGACCCGTCTCGACCCGATCTCCGCGGGAGCCGCCGCCTTGCCGGTCGGATCGCCGTGATCACCGGCGCGTCGCGCGGGATCGGCGCGGCGGTTGCGCGGCGCTTCGCGGCCGAGGGCGCCAGGCTCGTCCTTGTCGCGCGCACGGTCGGCGGGCTCGAGGAGGTGGACGATTCCGTGCGCGGCGCCGGCGGCGAGCCGGCGGTCCTGGTCCCGCACGACCTGCGCGACGGCGACGGTCTCGACCGGCTCGGCGCCTCCCTTTTCGAGCGATTCGGCCGGCTCGACATCCTGGTCGGCGCGGCCGGCGTTCTCGGCATGCTCTCGCCGCTCGGCCATGTAACGCCCAAGGTCTGGGACGAGGTGATGGCGGTGAACGTGACGGCGAATTGGCGGCTGATCCGATCGCTGGATCCGCTTCTGCGCCAAGCGGAGGCGGGCCGGGCCATCTTCGCGACGGCCTCTGCGCATATTCAAGGCCGTGCCTATTGGGGGCCTTACGCGGTCTCCAAGGCGGCGCTGGAGAGCCTGGTGCGCTGCTATGCCGCGGAACTGGTCAAGACCAGGGTGCGCGCCAACCTCGTTGTGCCGCCGCCGACGCACACCAGCCTGAGAGGCCACGCCTTCCCGGGCGAGGACCCGGGCCGGCTCGCCGCCCCCGAAGAGGTGACCGAGACCTTCGTCGAGCTGGCGGAGCCCGCCTGCCGTCGCCACGGCGAGACTGTCGTGGTGGGTGCCGACCAGGCGGCGGCGGAAGCAGCCACGGAGGCTCAGCGCTGACGCCGGCCCGCCGGTGTCGATCCGGAGCCCGCGGGACGCCGGCGCCGGTCCGCATAGGGATTCTCGCCGCGTCGCAACACCAGGCGGATCGGCGTTCCCGGCAGGTCGAAGTCGGCGCGCAACGCGTTTTCCAGGTAGCGCAGATAGCTCTCGGGGACTGCTTCGGGCTTCGAGCAGAAGATGGCAAATGTCGGCGGGCGGCTCTTGACCTGCGTCATGTATTTCATGCGAACTCGCCGGCCGGAAGGCGCCGGCGGGGGATGGGCGTCGGTCGCCAGGACGAGCCAGCGGTTGAGCTCGGCGGTCGGAATTCTCTGCTGCCACAGGTCGTAGACGGCGAAGACGGCATCGATCAGCCCATCGAGTCCCTTTCCGGTCAAGGCGGAGACCGGCACCACGCGGATGCCCCGTGTTTGCGGCAGGGACCGCTCGAGCCGGTCGCGGAGCCGTGCCAGGGTCGCCTTGGGGTCCGTGCAGAGGTCCCACTTGTTGAGCGCTATGACCAGCCCTCGCCCCTCCTCCACGATGTGTCGGGCGATGGTCAGATCCTGGCGCTCCATGGGCGCTTCCGCGTCGAGCATCAGCACTGCGACCTGAGCGAAGCGCACCGCGCGCAGGCTGTCCGCCGCCGACAGTTTTTCGACCTTCTCGGTCACGCGGGCGCGCCGGCGCAGCCCGGCAGTATCGATCAGGCGCAAACGCCGGCCGCGGTGCGACCACTCGACGGCGATGGCGTCGCGGGTTATGCCGGCCTCCGGCCCCGTGACGACCCGCTCCTCACCGATCAGGCGGTTGACCAGGGTCGACTTGCCCACGTTCGGCCGTCCGACCACGGCCAGTTGCAGCACCCCGTCGTCCTTCGCCTCGGCATCCCGTGCCCCTTCGATCTCTTCGCCTGGCTCTTGCTGCGCTTGCGCCTCCTCCACCTGCGGTGAGGCCTTCTCGGACAGGGCGTAAGTGATCGCATCATGGAGCTCGCTCAGGCCAAGGCCGTGCTCGGCCGAGAGGGGCACCGGGTCGCCCAGACCGAGAGCGTGCGCCTCGGCCAGTCCGGCCTCGCCGAGCTGCCCCTCGCACTTGTTGGCGGCCAGCACGACCGGGGTTTCAGCGCGCCGCAGCCAGTTGGCGAAATGCCGATCGAGCGGGGTCACGCCGGCGCGGGCGTCGATCAGGAGCAGGGCCAGGTCCGCTTCGGCGACGGCCCGCTCGGTCTGGGCGCGCATGCGCGCCTCCAGCGTCTCGCCGCTTGCATCCTCGAACCCGGCCGTATCGATGACCGTAAGATCCAGGTCGTAGAGCTGCGCACTGCCCTCCCGCCGGTCGCGGGTGACGCCCGGCACATCGTCGACAAGGGCCAGCCGACGTCCGACGAGCCGATTGAACAGCGTGGACTTGCCGACGTTCGGGCGCCCGACGATCGCGATCTTGAAGCTCACGGGTGTTTCCTTCCCCGACAGCCGGCCGACGGCAGGGCCCGCCCGGGCGACTATTTCATCGCGACCAGACGCCCGTCCTCGGTCAGGAAAAAGAGGGCGTTGTTGGCCACAACGGGCGGAACGGCAGCGCCCGCGGGCAACTCGAAGTAGCCGAGAATGCGGCCGGTATAGGGCGAAAGCGACAGGGCTTCGCCGTGGGATCCGGCAACGATCAGGCGGTCGCTCGCCAGCACGGGTCCGGTCCAGCGGATCGGATCCTCCTGGTCTTCGGGATCCTCGAACTGGGGCAGCGCCTGCACCCACTTGATCCGCCCGTCCTTGCGCTGCAGACACAAGACAAGCTGCTCGTTGGTGAGAACGTAGAGAAAGTCTCCGGCGATCCAGGGCGTTTCCACACCGCCGACGTCGATGTCCCAGGCCCGCAGGCCCTGCTCGAGATCGAGGGCGAGCATGCGGCCCGAATGGCTGATGGCGAAAACGATGCCGCGGTCGATCACCGGCTCGCCGCGAATATGAGGCAGATCGGCGAGCGGATCGACGCGTTGCAGCGAGGCCAGACTCTCGGCCCAGATGACCTGCCCGTCCTCGGCAGAGAGCGCGAAAATCTCTCCCGAGCTGTAGGGCACGACCACGGTCTCGCCCTCGACCGCCGGACTGGCCGCGCCGATCAGGCCGGCCGTCTCCTGCAGACCGACGTGGCTCCACAGCCGCTCGCCCGTCTCCGCGTCGAGGGTCAGGAGCTGGTTGTCGATCAGCACGATGTAGACTTGGCCGTCGGCGACGGTGGGTGCCGCGCGAACCGGGCCGGGCACCTCCGCCTCCCACAGCATTTCGCCGGTCACCGCGTCGAGCGCGAAGGCCTTGCCGAAGCCGGTGGTCACGAAGAGCCTGCGGTCGCCGTACCCGATGCCGCCGCCGAAGTAGCCTTCGTCCTCCTCTTCGGGCTCCAGATCGACTCTCCAAATGCGTTCGCCGTTGCGCCCGTCGTAGGCCGTGACCAGGGAGCGTGCGTCCATGGCGAACACGAAGTCGCCGACCACGACCGGTTGGGCCAGCAGAATCTGGTCGGAACCGCTGCCCTCGCCGACGTCGTCGGACCACAGGACCCGCGGATTCTCGCTGAGCGAGAGGTGATACATGGCATGCGCGGGGCTGCCGGCGCTGTGGCTCCAGGCCTCATTGACGTAAGGCGGAGGCAGCAGCACCTCGACGTCCTGCAGCGCGCTGTCCGCCGTAACGCCGCGGTCGACCGCGAGAATGGAGATGCGCCGGCCGGGCAGCGGCGGCTCGCTGTCGCCGCCGCCGAGGAACGGCAGGTCGCTGCAGGCCCCGAGAAGGAACAGCGCGAGAAGGGCGAGCGGGCCGCCGCGAACTCCGCGCGCCCGGTCTGTCGGGGCAGACGGGGCAGAAGTCATTGCGCTTGCGCCCCGTCCAAGACCGACAGCATCTGGGTTGCGCGGGTTCGCGGGCCGCTTGGCGCATCCAGATCGTCGGCGATCTGGGTATAGTATTGCCGGGCCGCGGCTTGGTCGCCCTCGCGCAGGGCGATCAGCGCCATCAATTCCAGTGCCATGGGCCTGAACGCACGGCCCGCTTCGCTCAACGGTTCGAGACGGGCGCGCAAGACGGCCGGATCGCCCTCCTCGACCTGATGCAAAATGGCGAGAACGGTTGCCGCGTCGCGCACCGACTGGCCGGCGTCGCCCGCCGCCACCTGTTCCCACAGGGCGATCGCACCGGCTTCGTCGCCCGCTTCGGCGCGCAGCCGCGCGGCCTGCAGCGCCGCCAGGGTGTCGTAACCTGCGGCCCCCGTGGCGGCGAGATCGGCGAGCGCCTGCGCGGCGGCCGCGGCGTCGTCGTTGGCCGCCTGCTCGAGTGCCGCGGCAAATGCTTGGGAATCCTCGCTGCGGCGTTCCAGGTCATAGGCCATCCAGTCCTGATACCCCGCAGTGGCCGCAACGACGAGCAGCGCGACGCCGATGACGTACTTGCCGTAGC
Source organism: uncultured Kiloniellaceae bacterium (assembly GCA_964503295.1). Lineage (GTDB taxonomy): Bacteria > Pseudomonadota > Alphaproteobacteria > Kiloniellales > Kiloniellaceae > CAZDBC01. The sequence goes on from CAZDBC010000203.1 coordinate 6,194, forward strand.
GCCGCCACAGCTGGCGCGCCCGATCCTGCCGGAGTTCCTCCTCCACTTCCCGGAATATGTCGGACACGTGAACTCCTCTGGCGGCCGG
>CAZDBC010000204.1:0-2577 GCA_964503295.1 uncultured Kiloniellaceae bacterium
GCAGGCGCTGGGTACCGTGCCGCTCCAGCACGTGTCCCGCCTCGTGGGCCAGCACGCCGGCCACCTCGTCGGGCGACTCGGCGAAGTCGATGAGGCCGCGAAACAGGATCACCGGACCGCCCGGCAGGGCGAGCGCGTTGATCGCGCGGACGTCGAGCACCATGACATCGAGCCGGTAGGGCGAGCCGGCGGTCAGGCGGTCGGCCAGGCGATCCAGCGCCGCGCGGCCCGCCGGTGCGGAGCAGAAGTCCGGCCTTTCGTCTTCGCCGCGGCCGATCAGCGCGACCACCGGCTCGACCAGGCGCCGGCCCAGCTCGCGCTCCCAGGACAGCGGGATCGCCCCGGCGGCGAACTCCGCGCTGCGCGGCAGCACCACCAGAAGCACGACGGCGATCAGGGCGAAACCGCCGGCGACGGCGACGCCCCAGCCGGCGAGCCGGCGGCGGCGATCCCCTGTGCGCGACCCGAGCCGGGGTGCACGCCCGACCAAGGCCGCGATCGCAGCCGGATCCTCCACGACCAGGCGCGCCTCGGGCTGCGACCGGCAGGACAGCCTCAAAGGGTCGCCGGCAAAGCGCTCCTCGGTCGCGCGCAGGTCGGCATAGGGCCATTCGGCGCGCCGCGCGCCACTGCTCGGTTCCAGCAGCGCGACGGAGTCGCGGTCGAAGCGCAGACGCACCGCGAGGCCCGTGGCGCTGCGGCCGTCATGGTAGCGCGCGTTATGCTCGGACGGTTCGCTCATTCGCTGCCCCCGGCGTCCCGGCCGCCTCAGATCGCGCCGACGTCGAGCGCATCGGCCAGACCCTCGCCGTAGCGCGGCCGCTCGCGCGCGGCCCGCACCTCCCGTTCGAGCTCCTCGATTGCGTCGACCGGGCCAGTCACCGTGAGGCTCCCGGTGATCCGAATCAGCAGCGGATGGACCACGAGCAGGAGATGCAAGATTGAATTGGCGGTGAGGAACAGGCCGATGGCGACCAGCAGCCCGATCCAAAGAGCGGGATTGGAGAACGCCGCTTCGGCCTGGCTCGCGGCAGAGGCGCCGAACCCCGGACCCACTGCCAGCAGCCAGACCAGCCAGACCGCGACCAGCAGGACGACCGCTAGCACGACGAATACGAACAGATAGCGCAGATAGATCAGCAGCACGGGTCCGGCACGTAGGTCGGAACGAAATCCGAATGCGCCGAACCGCGTGGACGCGCAGAAGACCCGGAACTGATGGACCCGGTACCAGACGTAGCTGATGCCGAGCGTCGGGAGCAGGAGAAGCCAGGCGAGCAGCCAGCGCCCGAACAGGGTGCCGGCGCGGCCGGAAAAGACGAAGGCGCGGTCGCCGAAGCTGGTGTTTGCCGTGCGATAGCGCTGCAGGTCGACGGCCATCGCCGGATAGGCCAGGCCCAGCGTGGCGGCGAGTGCCAGGTACCACAGCATCGCGCGGCCGGCGTAGGCCAGAGCCGAACCGTCTTGCCCGAACGCCACCCCGCGCCAGCGCGTGCGCGTCAGCCGGTAGCGGCGTGCACGGTAGAGCGCCACCTGGATCAGAAACAGGATCAACAGACCCTGCACCAACTGGTAGATGTGCAGCGCGTCGGGACGCGCCGCGAGCTCCAGCTCCAGCCAGCCGCCGATCAGCAGCAGCGGGATGATGATCGCCATCACAACCAGGAAGCCGATCAGCAGCTCGCGGGCGGTGCCGGCATATTCGAAGCGATCATCGACGAATGCCAGCCGGCTCCAAAGGTAGCGCCGCAGGCGCGTGCGCGCCCAGAAGCGGTAGATGCCGAGGGTTGCGAGCTGCAGGACCGCATTGCCGACGGCGATGCGGCCGAGATCGCCGGCCCGGCCGAGATAGGCCGGCTGATAGACGGTGGCAATATCGACGGCCGCTTCGGCATCGCGCCTACCACCTCCGGGCGGCCCGGATGCCGGCCCATTGGCTTCCTGCATCTCGCCACTCCCCTACCTGCGGATCGCGCCGGCGTCCGGCCGCAGCGGCCAAAGGCCCTCCTATTTATAATTGCGCCATCGTCATGTACATCGGCTTTCGGTTGTATTAATGACGGTTTCGCTAAAGCGCCGTTATGCGCTTTAGCCGGCGCGTCGGCTTCCCTATCATGCCGCGCGGGTCGCGGGCCCGTTTATGTGTTTGCACGAACGGTCGGGGTGATTCGATGGGACGATTCGGTGTCGGTCAGGGCGTGTCGCGCGTCGAGGACGCGCGTCTGCTGCGCGGTCAGGGCCGCTTCAGCGACGATGTTCGCGCCACGGGCGAGGCCTACGGCTATGTCCTGCGCAGCCCCTACGCCCATGCCGAGATCGGCGAAATCGACACCGCCGAGGCGGCGGCCATGCCGGGCGTGCTTGCGATCTACACGGCGCGCGACCTCGAAGCCGCCGGAATCGGCGACATCCCCTGCCTGACCCCGATCGAGGGCAAGGACGGCAGCAGGATGGCGATGCCCTCGCACCCCGTGCTGGCGCGCGGCCGGGTGCGCCACGTCGGCGACCCGGTCGTCTTCGTGGTGGCCGAGAGCCTGCATCAGGCGCGCGACGCCGCCGAGGCGATCCTGGTCGACT
>CAZDBC010000204.1:2587-6258 GCA_964503295.1 uncultured Kiloniellaceae bacterium
TCGACTATGCCGAGTTGCCGGCGGCCATCGATACCAACGCGACCCTGCGCCCGGACGCGCCGCAGATCTGGGACGAGGCGCCCGGCAATCTCGCGGTCGACTGGGAGTTCGGCGACCGCGCCACGACCGACAAGCTGTTCCAGCAGGCGGCCCACGTCTCCCGGCTGGAATTCGTCAACAACCGGGTAGTCGTAAACCCGATGGAGCCGCGCGCGGCCCTGGGCGAATACGACGCGGCCGAGGGACGCTTCACCCTGACCACCTCCAGCCAGGGCGTTCACAAGCTGCGCGACCAGCTCGCCAAGAGCATCTTCAAGGTGCCCAAGGAGCAGATCCGGGTGAACACGCCCGACGTCGGCGGCGGCTTCGGCATGAAGATCTTCCTCTATGCCGAGCAGGTCCTGGTGCTGTTCGCGGCACGCGCGCTCGGGCGGCCGGTGCGCTGGACCGGCGAGCGCAGCGAAGACTTCATGAGCGACAGCCAGGGCCGCGACCACGTCACGCTGGCCGAGCTCGCGGTCGACGAGGACGGGCGCATGTTGGCGGTGCGCGCCAGCACTATCGCCAACATGGGCGCCTATCTCTCTAACTTCGCGCCGATCATCCCGACCATCCTGAGCGCGCGCATGTTCTGCGGACTCTACCAGTTGCAGCAGGTCTATGCGGAGGTGAAGTGCGTCTTCACCAACACTGTGCCGGTCGACGCCTACCGCGGCGCCGGCCGGCCGGAGGCGGCCTATCTGTTGGAACGGCTTGTGGACGCCACGGCGCGCGATCTGGGCCTCTCGCCCGACGAGTTCCGGCGGCGCAACTTCATCCCGGCCGGCAGCATGCCTTACACGACCGCCACCGGCATGACCTACGATTCTGGCGAATTTCAAATGATCATGGAACGCGCCATGGCGCGTGCCGACTGGGCCGGCGCGCCCGAGCGAAAGGCAAAGGCGCGTGCCGAAGGCAAGCTGCGGGGCGTCGGCATGGCCTGCTACGTCGAGGCCTGCTCGGGCATGGGGACCGAGGACGCGCGCATCCGCCTCGAAGCGGACGGCCGCCTGACCGTCTACGTGGGGACCCAGAGCAACGGCCAGGGCCACGCGACCGCTTACATCCAAATCCTGAGCGACCGTCTCGGCCTCGAGCCCGATCAGATCGAGATCAGGCAAGGCTCGACCGACGAACTGGCGAGCGGCGGCGGCACCGGCGGCTCGCGCTCGCTCCTGATGGGCGCTGGCGCGATCAATGCGGCGGCCGACAAGGTGATCGACAAGGCCAAGGCGGTGGCGGGCGACCTGCTCGAGGCGGCGGCGGCCGACATCGCCTTGGAAGACGGCGCCTTCGCGGTTGTGGGCACGGACCGGCGCGTCTCCTGGAGCGCGGTCGCCCGCGCCAGCCACGGCGGCGAAGGGCCGGGCGGCAAGGCGGACCCAATCGAGGAGGCCGGCCACTACGACAGCCAGCCGCTGACCTACCCCAACGGCTGCCACATCTGCGAGCTGGAGATCGACATGGCGACAGGCGTTACGCGCATCCTGCGCTATGTCGTGGTCGACGACTTCGGAACGCTGATCAATCCGAAGCTGGTCGCCGGACAGGTCCACGGCGGCATCGTCCAGGGCATCGGCCAGGCACTTCTGGAGGAGACGGTCTACGATCCCGAAAGCGGTCAGCTCCTGACCGGCTCCTTCATGGACTACTGCATGCCGCGCGCCGACGACGTACCGATGATCGACCTGACGCTGGTCGAGGACGTCCCCTGCGCGACCAACCCCCTCGGCGTCAAGGGTGCCGGCGAGGCCGGTGCGATCGGCGCCCCGCCCGCGGTCATCAACGCCATGGTCGATGCCCTGGCGCCGCTCGGCCTGCGCCACATCGACATGCCGGCGACGCCGCGCCGGGTCTGGCAGGCGATCCGCCAAGCCGACCTGGCCGAGGCCGCCGAATGAAGGGCGTCGACAACGGGCCGGACCGCCCCCTTTCCGACCGGGCGTTGATCGAGGCGCTGGTCCGCATCGCCGAGCGCGCCGGTCAGGTCATCTTGGGCTACTATCGGCAGGAAGCGGCAATCGAAGTGCAGGAGAAATCCGACTCCTCGCCGGTCACCGCAGCCGACGAGGCGGCCGAGACCCTGATCCTAGGTGCGCTCAACACCATGTCGCCGGACATCCCGGTGATCGCAGAGGAAGCCATGGCAGCGGGCGAGGAGCCCGACATACCCGGCGAGGCTTTTTGGCTGGTCGACCCGCTCGACGGGACCAAGGAGTTCCTCTCCGGAAACGGCGAGTTCACCGTCAACATCGCCCTGATCGAGCGCGGCCTGCCGATCGCCGGGGTGGTCCACGCCCCGGCGCTCGGGCGGACCTGGACGGGCGTGCTCTCGGACGACGGTCCCGCAGCCTATTTCCGCGAGGACGGACGGTCGCCCGAACCCATCGGCGTGCGCCCGGCACCGGCCGATGGCCTGACCGTGGTCGCCAGCCGACGCCACGGCCAGGGGAGCGAGCTCGACGACTTTCTGAGCGCCTATCCTGTGCGCGACCAGGTCAGCGCCGGCTCCTCGCTCAAGTTCTGCCTGGTGGCAAGCGGCCAGGCCGACCTCTACCCGCGCTTCGGCCGGACCATGGAATGGGATACCGCGGCCGGCCATGCCGTGCTGCTGGCCGCGGGCGGCCGGGTCATGACGATCGAGGGCGCGCCCCTTCGCTATCGCAAGCCAGGCTTCGAGAACCCCTATTTCTTCGCCGACGGAACGCCCGATCCCGAGGTCACGGCCCGGTGGCCCGAGCCGCGTTAGCTCGCGGCCTTCAAGACCTCCTTGGCCAACGCGCGGATCTCCGCTGCCGCGCGTCCGTGCGGCTGCAGTTCCCCGACCGCGCGGCCTTCCGCCAGGGCGCTGGCGAAGGCGACGCGGTTGCCGAGCCGCGACTTGGCGATCCTGGCGCCATAGGCGGCCAGCTCGGCCAGCATCTCATCGGTCAGGTTGGCGCGCGGTGGCACGCGGTTGAGCACCAACAGCACCGGCGTGCGCTCCTGCGCCGCCAACTCCAGCGTCGGTCGCGTCGCCCAGACGTCCATGGGAGAGGGCTGGACCGGAACGATGACCAGATCGGCGGCCCGGATCGCGACCTTGGCCTCGGTCTCCGCATGCGGCGGACTGTCAATCAGGACGACGTCGTGTTCGCGCGCCAAGCGCTCGATCTCGGCCCGGACCCTGTAGCCCGGAATCTGACTAATCAGCATGCCGGCACCCGAATCGCCGAAACGCTCGGTGCGGGCCCGATACCAGGTGCTGAGCGACTGCTGGGGGTCGATATCGACCACTGCAACGCTTTTCCTGGCAGAGGTCAGGGCAACGGCAAGATGCGCGGTGATGGTGGTCTTGCCTGCGCCGCCCTTCTGCTGTGCCACCGTCAAGATCTTGGCCACGGCCCCTCCGCCCCCCTGCCCCGTTTGCCCGTCCGCCCCGCATTCTGCATTTGGCCACCGGTCTGAACAAGGCGAGGCGGGGAATACGCTCGGACCAACCGCGACCCCAACTAGACGCGCAGCGCGGGCTCCTTACGGAGCTGCACAACCAGTTGGTCGACGACCGCGCGTGTGCGTGCGGCGGCCTGGCCGGCTTCCTGGCGGGCCTGCTGGTCTGCGGTGGCGCGGTCTGGACGGAACTGGTCTAT
>CAZDBC010000205.1:0-6251 GCA_964503295.1 uncultured Kiloniellaceae bacterium
CAGGGCCCTGTAGCGCGCGGCATAGGCGGCATCCTGATAGTCGGTCAGGAACTCGACCCGCCGCGCGATCAGCTCGTCCAGGTTCTGCGACAGCTTGTGGCTTTCCACCGGGTGGCGGGGTGCGGCGACCCGCTCGACCGCCGCCAGGTCGTGGGCGGCCCGGCGGCCCCAGAGGAAGGCCTGCTTGTTGGCCTCGACCGCGACGCCGTTGACCTCGATGGCGCCCATGATCGACTCCTCGGTAAGCGGCACCAGACCTTTCTGCCAGGCACAGCCGAGCATGAAGAGGTTGGTCGCAATCGAGTCGCCGAGCAGGGCGGTGGCCAGACGCGTCGCCTCGACGAAGTCGACCTGCTCTGCACCGGCGGTGTCGGCGATGATCCGCTGCAGCTCCTCGCCGGGCACCCGGAAGTCGGCATTGCGGGTAAACTCGCCGGTGATGGTCTCGTGGCTGTTGATCACCGCACGGGTCACGCCCTGGGTCACCTTCGACAGCGCATCGAAGCCGGCCGCCACCACCAGATCGCAGCCGAGCAGCAGGCGTGCGCCGCCGGCCGAGATCCGCACCGCGTGCAGGTCCTCCGGGCGCGGCGCGATGCGCACGTGGCTGACCACGGCGCCGCCCTTCTGAGCCAGACCGGTCATGTCGAGCACGGAGCAGCCCTTGCCTTCCAGGTGCGCGGCCATGCCGAGCAGTGCACCGATGGTCACCACGCCGGTGCCGCCGACGCCGGTGATGACGATGCCGTAGGGCGCGCTCAGCGCCGGCATCTGCGGCGGGGGCGGGACCACGCCGAGCGTGCCTTGCGCGGCCGCGGACTCGGCCGTGCCCTTGACCACCCCGGCCTTGTGCTTGCGGATGCTGCCGCCGTGCACCGTCACGAAGCTCGGACAGAAGCCCTTAAGGCAGGAGTAGTCCTTGTTGCAGGACGACTGATCGATCGCCCGCTTGCGGCCGAACTCGGTCTCGACCGGGACGACCGAGACGCAGTTCGACTTGACCGAGCAGTCGCCGCAGCCTTCGCACACCAGGTCGTTGATGAACACGCGCTTTTGCGGATCGGGATAGAGGCCCCGCTTGCGCCGGCGCCGTTTCTCGGCCGCGCAGGTCTGATCGTAGACGATGACGGTGACGCCTTCCGTCTCTCGCAACTCGCGCTGGATGCGGTCGAGTTCGTCGCGGTGATGGACGGAAACTCCAGGTGCCCACTCGACGCCCATCGGATATTTGTCGGGTTCGTCGCTGACCACGACGATGCGGCGCACGCCCTCCGCGTAGACCTGGCGGGTGATCATGGCCGGGTCGAGCGGCCCGTCCATGGGCTGCCCGCCGGTCATGGCGACCGCGTCGTTGTAGAGGATCTTGTAGGTGATATTGATGCCGGCGGCGACGGCGGCGCGAATCGCCAGGATTCCCGAGTGGAAATAGGTGCCGTCGCCGAGGTTGGCAAAGACGTGCCGGGTCTTGGAGAAGGGCGCCTGGCCGATCCAGGGCACACCCTCGCCGCCCATCTGCGTGAAGGTGGCGGTGCTGCGGTCCATCCACTGCACCATGTAATGGCAACCGATGCCGGCCAGCGCGCGGCTGCCCTCGGGAACCCGGGTCGAGGTGTTGTGCGGGCAGCCCGAGCAGAAGTAGGGCAGACGCTCGACCGGCGCCTTCTCGACCGTCAGTTCCCGTTCCTTGCGCTCCAGGAACTTCAGGCGCTGCTCAATGCACTCGCTCGAATAGTAGCGCCCGATGCGCGCTGCGATGACGCGCGCGATGCGCGCCGGCGTCAGCTCGCCGGTCGAGGGCAGGATCCAGTTGCGCTGCTCGTCGAACTTGCCGATGACGCGCGGGCGCACGTCTTCGCGCCAGTTGTAGAGCTGCTCCTTGAGCTGGTTCTCGATCAGCGCGCGCTTCTCCTCGACGACCAGGATCTCCTCCAGGCCCTCGGCAAACCTGCGCACGCCTTCGCGCTCGAGCGGCCAGGGCATGCCGACCTTGTAGACCGTGAGCCCGATGTCGGCCGCGAGCGCCTCGTCTATGCCGAGGTCGTCGAGCGCCTGGCGCACATCGAGATAGGACTTGCCGGCGGTCACGATGCCGAAGCGCCGCTTCGGGCTGTCGAGGACCACGCGGTCGAGCCGATTGGCGCGGGCGAAGGCCAGCGCCGCGTAGATCTTGTGGCGGTGGAGGCGCTCCTCCTGGGCGAGGATCGGATCGGGATGGCGGATGTGCAGACCGCCTGGCGGCATCTCGAAATCGTCTGGCGTGACGATCTGGATGCGCTGCGGATCGACGTAGCAGCTTGCCGTGCTGTCGACCGTCTCGCTGATCGTCTTGAAGCCGACCCAGCAGCCCGAATAGCGGCTCATGGCCCAGCCGTAGAGACCGAGGTCGAGAAACTCCTGGACGCCGGCCGGGCTCAGCACCGGGATCATGAGGTCGGCGAAGGTCAGTTCGCACTGATGCGCCGTGGTCGACGACTTGGCGGTATGATCGTCGCCGGCCAGCAGCAGCACGCCGCCGTGCGGCGAGGTGCCCGCGAAGTTGCCGTGGCGGAAGACGTCGCCGCTGCGGTCGACGCCCGGGCCCTTGCCGTACCACATGGCAAAGACGCCGTCATAGTTGCTGTCGCCGAAGATGTGGCCTTGCTGGCTGCCCCAGACCGCGGTCGCGGCCAGATCCTCGTTGACGCCGGGCTGGAAATGAATGTGGTTGTTCTTCAGGAAGCGCCTCGCCGACCACATCTGCTGGTCGAGAGCGCCGAGCGGCGAGCCGCGATAGCCGGACACGAAACAGGCGGTGTTGAGGCCGGCCGCCGCGTCGCGCTGGCGCTGCATCATCGGCAGACGGACCAGCGCCTGCGTGCCGGTCAGGTAGACACGACCGACGTCGAGGCTGTACTTGTCGTCCAGGGAAACGGCGTATTGTGCCATAGGCAACTCCCTGACTCTCAGTCCCTGCTCTTGCTTTGACTTAAAAGGTAAAGGCTGCTGACCTAACAGACAATTGCCTCGACAAGAAAACAATAAACGGTCGAGGACGCCCCGGCGCCAAGAAATTCATGTCGAAAAAAGATCGCGCTTCGCAACAAGCTTCGCCGCCCGGCCACGACCAAACCGAGGCCGGGAACCGTCGCGGACGCGCGCAGTCGGATCCGGCCGCCGAAGCCCGCGCCACCCTGGAGCAGCTCAGCCAGCCGTCCGGTCTGTTCGACGGCTGGCTGCTGCCTCGGCGTCCGCGCAGTCCCGACGACGGCACGGCGGAGCAGGAGGGCTCGCCCGTGCCGCTCGGGCGGATCCTGCTCGGGCCGGCGGTTCTCTTTGCCGTGTTGCTCGCCGCCCTGGTCCTGCTCCTGCGCGCGGTCGGCTGAGCGGCGCTCTCAGCCCTTGTGGTAGAGCGCTTCGAGCCGCTCCCGATAGCGTTCCAGCACCTTGTGGCGGCGCACCTTCATGGTCGGCGTCAGCATCTGGTTCTCGATCGTCAGCGGTTCGGGCGCGATGACGAAGCGGCGGATCCGCTCGATGATCTGAAGATCGCGATTGACCCGCTCCACCGCCGCCAGCACCGCTTCGTGGAAGCCGGCGTCCTCGGCTAGGGCCGCGGGATCACTGCCACACTTGCGCTCCGCCGCCCAGCCTTCGGCAAAGTCCGGGTCGGGCACGATCAGGGCGACCAGATGCGGATGCTTGTCGCCGTAGACCATGGCCTGGGCGATCTCCGGCTGCAGGGTGAGCAGGCCCTGGATGCGCGCCGGCGAGACGTTGTCGCCGCCTGAAAGGACGATGATGTCCTTCTTGCGGTCGGTGATCTTGAGGTAGCCGTCGGCATCGATTTCGCCCACGTCGCCGGTGTGCAGCCAGCCGTCGCGCAAGGCACGGGCGGTGCCGTCCGGATCGTTCCAGTAGCCGTTCATGACCAGCTCGCCGCGCACCAGGATCTCACCGTCGTCGGCGATCCGCAGTTCGACTTCGGTGAAGGGCGGTCCGACGGTGTCCATCTTCGGCCGGTGCGGCGGATTGGCCGAGACGATCGGGGCGGCCTCGGTCTGGCCGTAACCCTGCAGCACGCGCAGGCCGAGCGCGGTGAAGAACAGCCCGATCTCGGGGTTCAGGGCGGCTCCGCCCGAAACCATGGCGAGCAGGCGCCCGCCGAAGCGGGCCCGCACCTTGTCGCGCACCAGGCGCTCGACCAGGCGGTCCTGCAGGCGCTCGAGCAGGGTCAGGCTGGCCGGGTCCTGGAATCGCTTACGGCCCAGGCGCTCGGCCAGTTCGAACAGCTTCGCCTTGATACCGCCTTCCTTGGCGACGCCGAGCCGGATGCGCTGGTGCATGGCTTCGTAGAGGCGCGGTACGGCGGTCATGAGCGTTGGCCGCGCCTCCGGCAGGTTCCTGAGCAGGTGCTCGGCACCCTCGGCGTAATAGATCTCGGCGCCGATCGAAATCGGGAAGAACTGCCCGGCCGTGTGCTCGTAGGAGTGCGAGAGGGGCAGGAAGGAGAGGAACACGTGACCATCGAGCCCGAAGGGCTTGAGCAGTTCATGCGCGCCCATGCAGTTGTGCAGGATCGCGCCGTGGCTGAGCATCACTCCCTTTGGCGCGCCGCCGGTGCCCGAGGTGTAGATGAAGCAGGCAACGTCGCGCCGGCCAGCCCGCCCGGCAAGGGCCTCCACGTCGTCGGGCAATTCGCGTCCCTTGGCGCAGATATCGTCCCAGGCATGGAGGGCGACGCCGGCGGCCGCGGCGCGCTCGCGCATCTCCGTGTCGGGCGGCTCCAGGACGACCAGCCACTTGCAGTCCGGGGCCTCGGCGAGGGCGGCGAGGAGGGGCCGGGCCAAAGCGCGGGTCGAGACGATGGCGCCGCGTGCGCCGCTGTCGCGCAGGACATGGCGGTGGTCGCCGGGGGTGTTGGTGGTGTAGGCGGGAACGGTGATCGCCCCGGCGGCCATGATGGCCACGTCGGCGATCAGCCATTCGGGGCAGTTCTCGGCGACCAGGAGGATCCGGTCGCCCGGGTCGAACCCGAGTCCGCGCAGGCCGCGCGACAGCTCGCGCACCGAGCTGTCCACCTCGCGCCAGGTCAGCGGCCGGTAGCTTCCCTCGCGCTTGCGCCAGAGGAAGTTGCGGGCCCCGTGGCGGCGCGCCTGCTCGAAAAACATGACGCTGAGATTGGGCCAGGCCCGATAGGCCGCGGCGCCTGCTGTGTCCCCCACCTGCTCGTTCTCCTCCCGCCTCGTGCACCGGCGTCCGCTTCGCCGATGCCGTGCTTTACGCGTTGCGGCCTGATTTAGCCGTTCGGCCGGGACTTTTCCACTTGGTCGTGATCTGCGGCGGGCCTATATCGCCTGAACAGCCGCAGCTGCGAGGACCAGACGACATGCCCGACAGTGCCGACGCAACGACCGCCATGACCGAGCAGGAGCGGCCGGCACCCCTTGGCGCGCTGCCCAGCTGGGACCTGCGCGACCTCTATCCGGCCCCCGAGAGCCCCGGCCTGCGCCGGGATCTGGAGCGCTGCGAAGCCGGCGCCAAGCATTTCCAGGCGCGCTACGAGGGCAAGCTGGCCAGCCTCGACGGCGCCGGTCTGGCCGCCGCAATCGCCGAGTACGAAACCTTGCAGGAGACCCTGGGGCGGATCATGTCCTATGCCCAGCTGGTCTATTCCGGCGACATGAGCGATCCGCGGATTGCGCGTTTCTATCAGTCGATGCAGGAGCGCACGACCACGGTCTCGACGCCTCTGCTGTTCTTTCCGCTGGAAATCAACCGCATCGACCAGGCCGCGCTGGATGAACGGCTGGCCGATCCGGCGCTCGCCCGCTACCGGCCCTGGCTGCGCGACACGCGCGCCTTCCGGCCGCACCAGCTCGACGACGAGCTGGAGCGTCTGCTGCACGAAAAGCACGTCACCGGCCGGGCCGCCTGGAACCGCCTGTTCGACGAGACGATCGCGGCTTTGCGCTTTCCCTTTCGCGGCGAGGAGTTGGGGTCCGCCGAAATCCTCAATCGGCTGACCGACGTCGACCCGGCCAAGCGCAAGGAAGCGGCCAAGTCGCTCGGCAAGGTGTTGGGCGACAACCAGCGGGTCTTCGCCCTGATCACCAATACCCTGGTCAAGGATAAGGCGATCGAGGACGACTGGCGCGGCTTCGCGCGGCCGGTTTCGGCGCGCAACCTTGCCAACTTCGTCGAGGACGAGGTGGTCGACGCCCTGGTCGAGGCGGTGACCGGCGCCTACCCGCGCCTGTCACACCGTTACTATG
>CAZDBC010000206.1:0-6251 GCA_964503295.1 uncultured Kiloniellaceae bacterium
GAACGCGGTCTCGAGGCCGCGGCCCGGGCGCCCGCCGCCGCCGAGTAGCAACCGGCTTACAGGAGCAGACCGAGCTCTCGTTGATGCGCATATGACGGCTTGAGAGCCGGCGGGGCCACGCCTAAGCTTGGCGGCGACGGTCGAAACGGACCGTCGCCGCGGCAAGCAGATGGTGGAAGTCAAGTCCGATGGAGCAACCCGTCCGCAATCGTTTCCTGCGCCGCCATCCGGCGGAGCCGCTGAAGGCGGCGCGCCCGGCGGCACTCGGCGCCTATCCGCAGGTCCGTCCACGACGCAATCGCGCCGACCGCTGGAGCCGGCGTCTCATGGCGGAGAACCGCCTTTCCACCGACGACCTGATATGGCCTGTCTTCGTGCACGAGGGCGAAGGGCCGCAACAGGTCGATTCCATGCCCGGGGTCGTGCGCTACGACCTTGCCAGCCTTGCCGAGGCCGTGCGCGCGGCAGCCGATCTCGGCATCGGTGCAGTCGCTCTCTTCCCGCAGATCGCCGACCAGGACCGCACCCCCGACTGCCTGGAGGCGACCAGGGACGACAACCTGATCTGCCGCGCCGTGCGCCTCTTGAAGGCGGCACTGCCCGAGGTTGGCGTCATCTGCGACGTCGCGCTCGACCCCTACAACAGTGCGGGCCATGACGGACTGGTGCGCGACGGACGGGTCTTGAACGACGAGACTGTGGAGGTGCTCACCCGGCAGGCGCTGGCGCTGGCGCGGGCGGGCTGCGACATGGTCGCGCCCTCCGATATGATGGACGGACGGATCGGCGCGATCCGCGGCGCGCTCGACCGCGAAGGCTTCGAGGAGGTGCGCATCCTCTCCTACGCGGCCAAGTACGCCAGCGGCTTCTACGGGCCGTTTCGCGACGCCGTCGGCTCGGGGAATTTCCTGGCCGGGGACAAGTACAGCTATCAGATGGACCCGGCCAACAGCGACGAGGCCCTGCGCGAGGTCGCGCTCGACATTGACGAAGGGGCGGACATGATCATGATCAAGCCGGGCCTGCCCTATCTCGACATCATCCAGCGCGTGAAGCAGGCCTTCGGCATGCCGACGCTGGCCTATCAGGTGAGCGGCGAGTACGCCATGCTGAAGGCCGCGGCGGCCAACGGCTGGCTCGACAACGACAAGGTGCTGCTGGAGAGCCTGATCGCCTTCAAGCGGGCGGGCGCCGATGCGATCTTAACCTACGCGGCGATCGAGGCCGCAGAGCTGCTGAGGCGCGGCTGACGCTCGTCTCGAGCCGGCCGTGGCGGAGTGTCGCGGCAGCGCGATGCCCCTCTTCGGCGTGTTCCAGCCCGCACGATCAGCGCATTCTAATGACCGCTTTGCCGACTGCACTTGCGCCAGGAAGCTGCGGCGCGACAAAAGGCGCTGAGGGCACGATTCCTCTGAAGCTTAAACGTTGTTATACGCCCGCGGGGGCGCCGCCGATCACCCGCCCCTGACTATTTTTTTATCTATATATCAAATACTTGACCGTTTCGTCAGGCGCCATAGATCCGGCCTCAACCATGACGGCAATTCGGCCGCCATGGCATGGCGCAGGTCCGAAGGCATTCGCCAGCCCGACTGCGCGCCCAATCGAAACGATCGGAGACGAACCCAATGAGATTTTCTCTGAGTCCCCTCTTTGCCGCGGCGATCGCCGTTCCGCTTGTCCTGGCAAGCCTGCCCGCCAAGGCCGCCGATATCGTCGACACGGCCGTCTCGGCCGGTCAGTTCGAGACCCTGGTCGCGGCGGTGAAGGCCGCCGGTCTGGTGGAAACCCTCAAGGGTGACGGACCCTTCACGGTCTTCGCGCCGACCGACGAGGCCTTCGCCAAGCTGCCCGCCGGAACGGTGGAGGACCTGCTCAAGCCCGAGAACAAGGACAAACTGATCTCGATCCTCACCTACCACGTGGTCCCGGGGAAGGTCATGTCGAGCGACATCGCAGGCAAGTCCGCCGAGGTTGCGACCGTTCAGGGCGATACGCTCGCCATCGACGCCATGAAGGGCGGCGTCTCGGTGGACGAGGCCAAGGTCGTCCAGGCCGATGTCGAGGCGTCCAACGGCGTCATTCACGTGATCGACACGGTCGTCATTCCCGACTGAGGCGGGCCAAACGACCAACATGCGCGGCGCGGCTTCCCGACGCGGGGAGCCGCGCCCGCCTCTCGCGCCTTCGTCCTCTCGCAACCCTTTATCTACGCTTGATCCTTGGGAAATGGTTCCCTAATGACAGATTGACGCGTTGAAATTAACCTGCCTGATCTTTGGGCGGGAAAGCGTTAATCTGTTCGCTCAAGAACCAGACCACCCCGCCGCCGGCGGGCCGGTAACCACGGGAGAAGGACGAGATGGCACTGCGCATTGGAGATACGGCGCCGGATTTCTCGGCGCAGACGACAGACGGACCGATCAATTTCCACGAATGGATCGGCGACAGTTGGTGCGTTCTCTTTTCCCACCCGAAGGATTTCACGCCGGTCTGCACGACCGAACTGGGCTACATGGCCAAGATCAAGCCCGACTTTGAAAAGCGCAACGTGAAGGTCATCGGCCTCAGCGTCGATCCGGTCGATTCCCACGCCAAGTGGTCGAAGGACATCGAGGAGACCCAGGGCCACGCGCCCAACTACCCGATCATCGCCGACTCCGACCTCAAGGTCGCCAAGCTCTACGACATGCTGCCGGCCGACGCCGGCGATACGGCGGAAGGCCGCACGGCCGTCGACAACCAGACGGTGCGCAACGTCTTCGTTATCGGGCCGGACAAGAAGATCAAGCTGATCCTCACCTATCCGATGAGCACCGGCCGCAACTTCGACGAGGTGTTGCGGGTGATCGATTCGATGCAGCTCACGGCCAAGCACAAGGTGGCGACGCCGGTGAACTGGAAGCAGGGCGACGACGTCATCATCGTGCCCTCGCTCAGCAACGACGAGGCCAAGAAGCTGTTTCCCGCCGGCTGGACGGAGAAGAAGCCCTATCTGCGCTTGGTCAAGCAGCCGACCGGCTGACCCCGCACGGCCGCGCCCGGCCGACCTGCAAGAGACGACGGCGGCGACCTGAGGATCGCCGCCGTTTTTTCATGCGTCCGGGATCGCCTGTCCGCAGCAGCGTGCAAAGAAGCGCAAGGCGGCGCGGTCGTGCCACGGCATCGCACTGCCGCGCCCGTGGAAGCCCACGTGCCCGCCGCGCCTCGCGATCAGCGGCAGCAGGGCCGGGTTGTCGCGCCAGGGATAGTCCAGGTAGGCGCGCGCCGGGATCCAGGGATCGTCCAGGGCGTGCACCAAGAGCATCGGCACCCTGACCCGGCCGAGGAAGCGCAGGCCGCTGTTGACCCGGTAGTAGGTCTCCGCGTCGCCGAAGCCATTGCGCGGGGCGACGAAGCGGTCGTCGAACTCGTAGACGCTGCGTGCCAACCGCGCGGCGCGCCGCTCCTCCTTCGTGACCTCGGCTGCCGGCGCCAGACTTTCCTCGCGCATGCGCCGCAGGAGATAGCGGTGGTAGAGCCAGTTGCGCGGCCGCATCATCCGCACTTGTGTGCCCTTGAGATCGATCGGCGCGGAAACGCTCGCCGCGGCCAGGATCGCCGGCAGTTGCGGAGGCCAGCGATCCGCCGCCTCGGCGAGCAGCTTGATCAGCATGTTGCCGCCCAGCGAGTAGCCGACCAGGAAGACGCCCGATGCGACGAGCTCCGGCCGCAGGCGGCCGAGTCCAGCGAGAGCGTCGCGCAGATCGTCGCTGCGCCCGGCGTGGTAGTGAAACCGGCAAAGCGGTCGCGAGGGGCCGGCGCCGCGCAGGTTGAGCCGCACCACGGCATAGCCGGCCGCGAGAAAGGCGGCGGCCGACTGGCGAATGTAAGCACTGTCTTGGCAGCCGGTCAGGCCGTGGATCAGGGTCACCATTGGGCGCACTGTCGTACCGGGCACCGGTTCGTGCAGCCGCGCCACCAGGCGGTCGCCGCTGCCGTCGGCCATCGGCAGTTCCAGGCGCTCGGCCGGCCGGCGGCCGAGGTCGATGGCGGGTGGCCGCAGGAGGTTACGCAGTGTCTGCAGGTCTCCGCCCCACCATGGCAGCCGCGGCCGAAACGGCGGCAGCGCCAAGGCGTCGCGTTCCACCGGCAGCGCCATGCCTGACGCCGAAGGCTCCGGCCAGGCGGTCACGGCCCGGTCAGCCAGTCGCGAACGACAGCGATCTGCTCGGCATCCTGCAAGGCAGGGGCGTGGCCGCAGCCGCCAAATTCCACCAGACGGGCGCGCGGCCCGCGGCGGGTCATGTCCGACGCCGTCTCGGCCGACAAAAGATCGGAGCGGGCTCCGCGCAACACCAGGACCTCGCAGGAGACCGCATCCCAAAGGCTCCAAAGATCGATATCCTCTAGTGGCGTCTTGGTCAGCGGAACGCCGATTGCCGGGTCGTAGCGCGGCCGACAGCCGCCGTCGCAAGGCTCCACCGAGATCTCCGTGAAACGACGCCACTGAGCGTCCGCCACCAGGCCGAAAGCGGCATAGGTTTCGCGAAGCCAGGCCTCGGCCTGCGCCTTGTCGCGAAAGATCGGCGGATCGCCGACATAGCCGACGATCCGCTCCAATGCCCTCTTCGGAATAAAGGGACCGACGTCGTTGATCACCAGGCGCCGCAGCGGATGATCGGGCAGCGCCGCCGCCATCATGCCGATCAGTCCGCCCATCGAGGTGCCGACGACGTCGACCTGCTCAACGTCCAGGCGCGCGAGCAGTGCGTTGAAATCGGCGAGATACTGCGGATAGCCGTAGCCCATGGGGTCGCGCAGATAGCCGCTGTCCCCACGGCCCACAATGTCGGGACAGACGATCCGCAGCCCCTCCTTCGCCAGGGCGGCGGCGAGGTCGTCGAAATCGCGGCTGTTGCGGGCTAGACCGTGCAGGCAGACCACCGTGTGCGACGCGTCCGGCGCGCCCCACTCCCGGTAAGCCAGACGGTGGAAGCCGTCGGCGCTCAGGCCGCGGAGGCTGCGCGTCCGGCAGTCGGCCACCATCGCCCGGCCCCCTCAGCCCGCCCGGCGTTGTTGCCACGGCTTCGCGAAGGCCGGGGGCTTGTCGAGCACCTCGATGAAGGTTTCCGGAAAGAAGCCGTTGAAACGGCTCGCGAGCGCGTTGGAATAGGCGCCGACCTGATCGATCTCGATCCAGTCGCCCTCGCGCAGGTCGTCGGGCAGGCTGACGCGGCCGGGAATGACGTCCAGGGAATCGCACGTCGGTCCGTTCAGAACGAACTCGTCGTGACGCTCCGACAGTTCGCCCCGAACTCGCAGGGCCTGAGCCGGCAGCTCGATTCCCGCCTGCACCGTCTCCGAGAGGCTTCCGTAGATGCCGTCGTTGATGTAGAGGCGGTTGCCCTTGCGCAGCTGCACCTGGGTGAGCAGCGAACAGCCCGAGGCGACCAGGGCGCGACCGGGCTCGGCCATCAGTTCGACCGTCGGGCTGAGCCGGATCTGCTTGGCGCCGCGCCGGATGGCATCGAGATAGTCGTCCAGCGGCGGCGCCGTCATGCGCACGTACTCGGCCGGAAACCCGCCGCCGACGTCGAGGCAGACCGTCTTGACCCCCGCGGCCTCGATCACCTCTCCCGCCAGCAACATCGCGGCTTCGTAGGCCGAAGGATCGCGACACTGCGAACCGACATGGAAGGCCACCCCGGTCCGACAGCCCTGCGCGGCCGCCTCGCGGAGAAGATCGGCCGCCATCGACGGCGCGGCACCGAACTTGGCGGACAAATGATAAAGCGTGTCGTCGGCCGGCGGCGTCTCGATGCGCACCAGGATGGTGAGGTCCCGGCTGCGCGTTTCGTCCAGGACCTTCCGCAGCTCGTCCGGATGGTCGACCACGAAGTGCTCGATGCCGTAGACGCTGAAGGCCGTGCGAATGACGGCACGGCCCTTTACCGGATGCATGAAGTAGGCCCTGGCGTCGCTGAAGGATTCGCAGATCTGGGCGATCTCCGGCAGGGAGGCAGTGTCGAAATGGCGCACGCCGCCGCGATAAAGCGCATTCAAGACGAGCGGGTGCGGATTGCACTTGACCGCATAGAGCACGGTCCCCGGGAAAGCGGCAATGAAACGGCGCGCGCTTTCGGCGACAATCTCCGGGCGCAGGCAGTAGACCGGATAGCTCGGCTCGAGCGCGGCGGCGACGGCGCGCACATCCGCGTAACGGTTCCGTTCCTTGACCATTGGCGCTCCGTTCTTTCGCCTGAGGTTGC
>CAZDBC010000207.1:0-6239 GCA_964503295.1 uncultured Kiloniellaceae bacterium
GAGCGAGGACTTGCCCGAGCCCGACAGGCCGGTGATCACCACCAGGCTGTCACGGGGCATCTCCACGTCGACATTCTTGAGATTGTGCTCGCGCGCGCCGCGAACGACGATCTTCTCCAGCATCGGCAACGTCGCGTCGGGGTGGGAGGAACGCTACCAATATAGCCTCGCCGGGCCGCGCGGCGACTCGTTTCTGACCGGCCGGGGACGGCGTCCGTTTCGGCGTCGAGTGCGATCCTTTCCTGGATTCGACATTGCCGACAATATTGTTACAAACGAGTTACGCTTCCGGATCGCACAAGTATCCTTCGACGACTCGAGCACCGAGTCCGTTGCACGGAAGGGATGCCGTCTATACAAATCTTATCGGTTGTCACCACTGTCGGTGCTCGCGTCCGGTATTGGGATCGGTGACGAGCGACTGTGCATTCGGCTGGTTGCGTGACCGCACGGTGACCGTGAAGACCGAAATGTGGGACGAAGAAACAGGGAGTGCGAGGAATGTATTCAACCACGCGAAAGTTGATGACCGCGGCGGCGGCCGGCGCGCTGATGATGGCCGCCTCGACCGCGTCGCAGGCCGAGGACGTCGTCAAGATCGGCATACTCCAGGGCTTCACCGGCCCGACGGAGTCGCTGGTCGCGCCGATGGCCGCAGGCATGGAACTGGCCGTCAAGGAGGTTTCGGACAGCGGGACCTTCCTGGGCGGCAAGACCGTCGAGCCGGTGCGCGCGGACGGCACCTGCATCGACGCCGCCGCCGCGACGGCGGCAGCGGAGCGCCTGATCACCTCCGAGGGCGTCCACGGCATCGTCGGCGCCACCTGCTCCGGCACGACCACGGCGGTTCTGAACAACGTGGTGCGTACCAACGGCATCGTCATGATCTCGCCGTCGGCGACCTCGCCGGCGCTGTCGACGATCGAGGATGATGGCTTCTTCTTCCGCACGGCTCCCTCCGATGCGCGCCAGGGCGAGATCATCGGCAAGGTCCTGGCGCGTGAGGGCATCAAGACCGCCGCGCTCACCTACACCAACAACGACTACGGCAAGGGCCTCGCGGACGCGATCCAGAGCGCCTTCGAGAAGGCGGGCGGCGAGATCACCACGGTCGTCGCTCACGAAGACGGCAAGGCCGACTATTCGGCCGAGGTCGGCACGCTGTCATCGGCCGGCGGCGACATCCTGATCGTGGCCGGCTACCTCGACCAGGGCGGCCGCGGCATCATTCAGGCCGCGCTCGACACCGGTGCCTTCGACCGGTTCGTGCTGCCCGACGGCATGGTCGGCCCGGCGCTGACCGACCACTTCGGCGACGCGATCGACGGCTCGATCGGCACCAACCCGGGCACCGACAGCCCGGGCGGCGATATCCTGGCCGAGCTGGGCCAGGATAACGGCTTCGCGGGCGACAACCCGTACGTCCCCGAGGGCTACGACGCCGCGGCGCTGATCATGCTCGCCATGCAGTCGGCCAATTCCACCGACAGCTCGGTCTACAAGGATCATGTCGAGAAGGTTGCCAACGCGCCTGGCGAGAAGATCCTCCCGGGCGAGCTGAAGAAGGCCCTGCAGATCCTCGCTGACGGCGGAGATATCGATTATGTCGGCGGCAGCGACGTCGAGATGATCGAACCGGGCGAGGCGGCCGGCAGCTTCCGCGAGACGATCATCGAGAACGGCGAGTGGAAGACGGTCCAGTACCACTAGGTCACTGACCGCGACACTCCTCCGGGGGAACGGTCGGGTCACGCGCCTGGCCGTTCCTTCTTTCCTGGATTGTTCGGATGATCAGGGTCGAAGATCTCAGCAAGCACTTCGGTGGCCTGCGCGCCGTCGACGGCGTCACGCTGTCCATTGAAAAGGGATCGATCACCGGGCTGATCGGACCGAACGGGGCCGGCAAGACGACCCTGTTCAACGTCATAGCCGGTGTGTTCCCGCCGTCGTCGGGCCGGATCTATCTGGACGGCGAGGACGTCACTGAATTGCAGCCGCACGAGCTGTTCTACAAAGGGCTGCTGCGCACCTTCCAGATCGCGCACGAGTTCTCGTCGCTGACCGTGCTCGAGAACCTGATGGTCGTGCCGGGCCATCAGGCGGGCGAGGATTTGCACCACACGTGGTTCAACTTCTCCCGGGTGCTCGAGAACGAGGCACGCATTCGCGAGCGCGCCCGCGAGGTGATCGAGTTCCTCCAGATCGACCACCTCGAGGACGAGCTGGCCGGCAACCTCTCGGGCGGCCAGAAGAAGCTGCTCGAATTGGGCCGCACGATGATGGCCGACCCGAAGATCGTCTTCCTCGACGAGGTCGGTGCGGGCGTGAACCGCACGCTGCTCAAGACCATCGCCGAAGCGATCCAGCGGCTGAACAAGGAGCGGGGCTATACGTTCTGCCTCATCGAGCACGACATGGACTTCATCGCCCAGCTTTGCGATCCGGTTATCGTGATGGCCGAGGGCAAGCTGCTGTTCGAGGGTCCGCCCCACGAGGTCATGACCAACGAGGAGGTGATCGAGGCCTATCTCGGGACCCGGGGCCGGAAGGGGAAGGCCGAGGCATGAGCTTCCTGTCCGCAACCGGGATGACCGGCGGCTACGGCGGCGCGGACATCATCACCGACTGCGACATCACCGTCGAGCGGGGTGAGATCGCCGTCGTCGTGGGGCCGAACGGCGCCGGCAAGTCGACTGCGATGAAGGCGATCTTCGGCACGCTGGCGCTGCGCAAGGGCAAGGTCGAGTTCGATGGCGAGGACATCACCAACGTCCCGCCGCAGGATCGTGTGCCCATTGGTATGGCCTTCGTGCCCCAGAACCGAAACGTGTTCGTCTCGCTGACCGTCGAGGAGAACCTCGAGATGGGGGCGTTCATTCGCAGGGACGACATCTCCGACAGCAAGCAGCAGGTGTTCGAGCTGTTCCCGATCCTGGAGGAGAAGCGCAAGCAGCCGGCGGGCCAGCTGTCGGGCGGCCAGCGCCAGCAGGTCGCGGTGGCGCGCGCGCTGATGACCAAGCCAAAGCTCCTGATGCTTGACGAGCCGACCGCCGGCGTTTCGCCCATCGTCATGGACGACCTGTTCGACCGGATCCTGGAGATCGCCAAGATGGGGGTGGCGATCCTCATGGTCGAACAGAATGCGCGCCATGCGCTGGAAATCGCCGACCACGGTTTCGTCCTGGTGCAGGGTGAAAATCGATTCACGGATACGGGGGAGGCGCTTCTCGCCAACGAGGAAGTGCGCCGCTCCTTCCTGGGGGGCTGAATGGAAATCCTCAACGCCCTTGCGCTGCTGACGAACTTCGTCGTCGTCCCGGCGATCGCCTATGGCGCGCAGCTGGCGCTCGGGGCGCTCGGCGTCACCCTTATCTTCGGCATCCTGCGTTTCGCCAATTTCTCGCACGGCGAAATGATGTCGTTCGGTGCCATGTGCGCGATCCTGGCGACGTGGCTGCTTCAGGATTTGGGCATCGGCATCGACCCGCTGCCCACTGCTCTGCTGGCGCTGCCGTTCGCAATCCTGGTGGCGATGGGCATGACGCTGACGGCGGACCGCTACGTCTTCGGCTTCTACCGCAGGCAGCGCTCGAACCCGATCATCATGGCGATCGTCTCGGTCGGCGTCATGTTCGTTCTCGCCGGCGTGATCCGCATCGTCATCGGGCCCGACAACCAGAGCTTCGCCGACGGCGCCCGCTTCCTGTTCACGGCGCGCGACTTCAAGGAAGTCACCGGGCTCGACGAGGGCATCGCGCTCAGGCAGACGCAGGTGATCACCCTGGTCGTCGCCCTGGCGGTCGTCAGCGCGCTGTTCTGGTTCCTTCAGACGACGCGCGCGGGCAAGGCCATGCGCGCCTATTCGGACGACGAGGATTTGGCGCTGCTGTGCGGCATCAACCCGGATCGGGTGGTGGCCATCGCATGGATCGTCACCGCGGCTCTCGCGACCATCGCGGGGACGCTCTACGGCCTCGACAAGGTGTACCGGCCGTTCATCTTCCTGCAGATCCTGCTGCCGATCTTCGCGGCTACCATCCTCGGCGGCATCGGCCAGCCGGTCGGCGCGATTCTCGGCGGGTTCGTCGTGGCCTTCTCGGAGGTGATGGTCACCTACGCGTTCAGGCAATTCCTGGCCTATCTGGGGCCGGAGGGCTGGGCGCCCGAGGGCTTGGTGCAGTTGCTCTCGACCAACTACAAGTTCGCCGTCTCGTTCATCATCCTGGTCGCCGTTCTCCTGATCAGGCCGACGGGCATCATCCGGGGGAAGGTCATATGACGACCCAGAAGAAGACCCTGATGGCCGCTACGAACACCCGGATCGTCGTTCTCTTCGGGCTTATGGCCCTGGTCCTGCTCGGGATCGGCGCCTATCAGAGCTGGAACGTCTCGCTGGGCATCCTGAACCTGTGCCTGGTTTCCGCGATCATGGCGCTCGGCGTCAACATGCAGTGGGGCTACGCCGGCCTGTTCAACGTCGGCGTCATGGGCTTCACCGCGCTGGGCGGCCTGACGGCCGTCCTGGTGTCGATGCCGCCGGTGGCGACGGCGTGGGAGGTGGCGGCCTTCGATCTCGCCATGGGGGCGCTGGCGCTCGTGGCCACCGTGGTGGCGGTCTGGGCTGCGCGGCGCTACGTGCCTCCGGCGCTGAAGCTGCCGGTCACGATAGCGCTCCTGCTCGTCGGCTATTTCGCCATCTCGCCGTTCTACGTGTCGGCCACGGTTCAGATCGAGGCCATCGACCCGGCCCTCACCGGCTATCTGGGCGGGCTGGGCCTGCCGGTGATCCTGGCCTGGCCGTTGGGTGGGCTGGTCGCGGCGGGTGCCGGCTGGTTCATCGGCAAGATCGCGCTCGGCCTGCGCGCAGATTACCTCGCGATCGCCACGCTCGGCATCGCCGAGATCGTCATCGCGGTGATCAAGTACGAGGAATGGCTGACCCGCGGCGTCAAGAACGTGACCGGCATGCCGCGGCCCGTGCCCTACGAGGTCGAACTGGTTCAGGCGGACTGGTTCCTCGCGCTCGCCGACACCATCGGTGCCACGGACGTCTCCGACCTCGCGGGCATTTTCGTCAAGCTGTGCTACGCGATCCTGTTCGCCGTCGTGCTGGCGATCATCATGTGGTTCGCCGAGCGCGCGTTGCGCTCGCCGTGGGGGCGCATGATGCGGGCCATCCGCGACAATCGCGACGCCGCGGCCGCCATGGGCAAGAACGTCAAGGCCCGCCACTTGCAGGTCTTCGTCCTCGGCTGCGCCACCTGCGGCATCGCCGGCGCCATGCTGACAACCCTCGAGGGTCAGTTCACGCCCACCAGCTACATCCCGCTGCGCTTCACGTTTTTGATCTGGGTGATGGTCATCCTGGGCGGCTCCGGCAACAACTGGGGCGCCGTGTTGGGCGGCTTCGTCATTTGGACCCTGTGGATCGAGGCCGAGCCGATGGGGCAGTGGCTGATGCAGACCGTCACCGCGCCGCTGGGCGACAACTCTCAGCTCGCGGAACATCTCGTGCGGGGCGCGGCCTACACCCGCTATCTGCTGATGGGCGCCATCCTGCTCCTGGTCATGCGCTTCGCGCCCCGTGGGCTGATCCCCGAACGCGGCGGCGCTGGCGGCAAGGCGGCCTGACCCGGCATCGACGCCGCTCGGTCTCAATCCTCCTCGAGCAGCCCCTGCGCCCGGTGCCAGTCCTCGATCGAGGCGCCGGGATATTCACGGTAGTGGACGTTGGCGGCGTCCCCGGGCGGCACCTCGACCCAGTCCGGCGTGTAGGCGAGCATGATGTGCACCGTCTCCGGAGTGCGCGGCAGGGACGTGTCGATCGCCGAAGCGAAGGGGTGCACCAGTTCGGGCCAGCGTGGATCGAACACCCATAGCGCGGAGCCGCACCGCGAACAGAAGCGGCGCTCGCCCGGACTTCGCACGCCGTCGATCACAGCTTGGTAGACCGAGACGTGCTGCTTGCCCACGACCTCCAGCGTGCCGGCGTCGGCGCCCAGATTGATGGCGTAGCCGCCGCCGCCCTGGGTCTTGCGGCAGATCGAGCAGTAGCAGCGCATGTAAGGGCAGGGGGTTTTCGATTCGGCCGCGAATCGCACGGCGCCGCAGTGGCAGGATCCTTCCAGTCGCACGGTTTTCCTTTCCTTTCGCGCGGGTGGTAGCGTCGGCGCGGGCGATGGTTGTAAGCTGCCGCGCTTCCCAACCAGCTCATGGAGCCCGCCTATGGCCGGCAGCGT
>CAZDBC010000208.1:0-6215 GCA_964503295.1 uncultured Kiloniellaceae bacterium
GCTCTTTCACGGATTCAGACGCTCACGACACGCCTGGTCGAAGGCAACGGGATCGCGGCAAGGCTGGTTGGAGATCCGGAACTAGCCACCGATGTCACAACCACACTGGCCCAGCTTCGCCGCGTGGCGCAAGGCCTTCGCCCCATCCCCGAGCAGCTCGAATCGGTGCTCGACGACGCCTCGGCCGTCGGTGGGAATCTTCGCGAGATCACCGGCGACGCGCCGCGGCTGACGAACCAGGTGCTTGCGTTGATTCGGGATCTGCGCGAGACGCTGGAGCGGGTGAGGCCCGCGATCGACGAGATCCAGCAGATCGCCCGTTCGGCGGACGAATCACTCCGGCTGGGGCCGAACGTGCTGCTGCAACTGGAAAAGACGCTGTACGAGCTCGAACGCACCATGGTCGCGATTCGCGGAAGCTGGCTGCTGGGCCGGCCGGCGGGCAGAGAGCGCGAGCCGGAGCCGCGCCTCGAACCGGCGGAGGTGATGCCTTGAGAGTCTCGTGGCACGGCAGGATCGGGACGGCACTCGGAGCCGCACTGGCCGTGTGGGTCGGTGCCTGCGCAGCAGGACCGACCGAGCAGGAGCACGTGGACCCGATCCTCAGTCGCGCGCTGCGCAGCGGGATGAGGGCATATGCGGAGGATCGATACAGCGCGGCCGCTGCTGCCTTCGAGCGGGCCGGCGATCGCGCCGACGCCCTGCTCGAGCTGGACGGCGGGGTGCGGATCCGATGCTGGAAGGCGGCCGCGTTGATTCGCCAAGGTGAGATTGATCAGGCGCTGGCCACACTCGACGAAGCGGCATCGATGCTTCAGTCGGACGCGACGGGCATTTACCCGGACGAGTTGAGTCGACGGATCACGCAGTTGCGTGTCATCGGCCTGCTCGAAAGCCGCCAGCCCGGGGCTGCCCGGGTCGCGCTCGATCAGCTTGGTACGTCGGCCCGCCAGCGCACTCACAGACGCCAAGTGCTCGAAGCGAAGGTAGCCATCGCCCTCGGCGATCTTGAATCCGCCCGCTCTGCGATCGAAGAACTGCAAGCGCGACAGGATGATGATGGCGAGGACGCCGGAAGCCTTCGAGCCTCCCTCGTCGGGCTCAAGGCGCAGATCGCTCATGCCGAAGGCAACGCCAAGCTCGCGGCCGAACGTTTCGATGAACAGGCCCAACGTCTACTTGAACAGGACGATCATTTCGCGGCCGCCGTGGCGCTCGGGTATGCGGGTCGCGCTCATCTCGAGGCAGGCAACGTCGAAGTCGGTAACGAGCGCCTGCTTCGCGCCGGCCGGGCGCTCCGGGCCATGAAGGTTGACGCGGCACGCTGGTGGCCTCTACTCGAAGCCGCCGACCACACCGACACCGAGCAAGTCCCCATCTCTACCGACGGACCGTAGATCGACTGTCTTCACGCTGTCACGGGCGGCGCACACTGTGGCACGGCCTCTTCCCTGAACGCAAGCCCTCCTGCGCGAAAATCGACAGGGAAATGTATAGGAGCCTTTGGTTTGTGTTTCAAACTGAGAACTTTTCATACGCCGGAAGCCGGGTCGGCGTCGGGGGTTGGAAGTGAGGTGTTTAGCATGGATCACGGCGTGGGGTGCAGGTGCTGGCGGTCGGGGTGGATGGTATCGGTGGTGCAGTCGTCCTGCGTCCGGCCGTCAGCGGCCTGCTGCAACCAGGCGGCGGCTTCGTCGGGATCGTCGGTGTGGCGGACGCGAGTGGTGTAGTCGAGGTCGACGTCTCGCGGTTCGCCAAGATAGGTGCCGGTGACTGGGGCGGCGTTTTCGTGATGGAGGCCGGCGGCGATGGCGACGTGGCGGTCGGTGACGGCGACGCCGGAGGACGGGTCGTAGCCGCGCCAGCCCGGGCCAGGCAGATAGACCTCGGCCCAGGCGTGCATGAAGCGTTTGTGCTCGGGGTCATCGGCGGCGTAGCCGCTGACGAAGCGCATGGCCAAGCCGACGGAGCGACAGACCTCGACGAACAGCTCGGCGAGGTCGCGGCAGGCCGCTTTGCCGCGCCGCAGCGTTTCATCCGGCGGAAGTGGCCGGGAAGCCTTGCCCACGTCGGTTTCCCGGATGATCTGATCAAGGTCGCGATCAATGCGCTGGGCGAGGCATTCGAGAAACGCGGGCACGTCGCCTTCGACTTCCCGCAGCAGTTCGGTGGCGAGCTGGTGGATCGCCTCGGCCTCGCCGCGGACCTGTCGGTAGGGCGCGAGCATGGCGCGGTCCATCTGCGGGTAGACGACGGGTGTCTGAGCGATGGGCCGGAGCGGCGGTTCGTAGTCCTGCGCTTCGGTGCGGGTGGTCTGCACGACCGATTCGGTGTCAATCCGCAGTTCGGCGTGCTGGCCGTCGAACCAGGCGGTGGTGCCGACGGATCCGTCGATGCCGAGGCAGCCGGTCTGCCGGCGTGGGGCGGGGTGGATCTGCTGGTGGAAATGCAGCAGTCGCTGGGCGCCGTCCTCGCGGGGGCGCAGGCGCAAGGTGTGCGGTTGCAGAGTGACCGGCTCGGAGTAGGCGTAACGGGTGCGTTGGCGGATGTGCAGATACATGACGTCGTTGCGGCATCATACACCACCCGTTCGTGCGTGTAGCGCATCGCGCGGAAGAGAGCGCGAAGATGTATATTTGTCTGCGGTTGCCCAGACGGTTCATATCGCCCGGTTTCGTTCGACGTAAGACGCCGATGGCGAGTAGATAGGCCTCAGAAACCAAAGGCGGAAAATCCGAGTTTGGAAGCACTTGGCGCGCATTGTTCCAGAGTTGATCAGGCGGTCGGAGACTGTCGTCACGACGTATTGTGCGAAGGCGCCTCTGGTTCTCGCTTCGAATTGAGCACTTTTCAGCCCCCCGGAAGCGGGGCCGCTGCCGGTATTCACACATCTCGGGGGGCCCGCCTCGGCGCCGGGCCATCCGTCGGCACCTCGTCCAACCGGCGTCGTAGGATCCGGGGGTATCATGGCGGGCATCTCCACTGGCCGGCGCTGTTCGAAGCCGGGACTTCTGAATAACTCGACTCACGATCCTTTCCCCTGCCATACCTCAGCGCAGTACGCGCACGTAACCGTCCGACGTGCTGACGACGATCTCGCCTTCGCCATCACCGTCCACGTCGGCAAAGATCGGGTTGGCCACCATTGCATCGAACTGCTTCGTCCATTCGATGCAACCCTCGCCATCACGTTCGCCAATGCAGACAAGGCGCCCATCAGACAGGCCGATGAGGAACTCGTCCTCGCCGTCGCCGTCCACGTCAGCTCCGATGATTGATTCGCCCGACGCGCTTACGTCCAGATCGACCGCCCAGCGATTCTCGCCCGTCTCGGCGTCATAGCACTCGAACGTGCCGGTCTCGGTCATCGTCAGCATCATCAGTCCGCCGTCCTTCTGCGTCCGGCCGAGGCACGAGATACTCTTATAGTACGTCCATACGCTGGGTGTCGCGAACTGCCAGACCGGCTTCGCCTCGGGGCTCCACATTCCGATGGCTGTGATGCCGCTGGGGCGAAGAATCCCCACCCCGCCGCCGGGCATGAACGCTCCGCAGATCGGCAGCGAGTAGTTCGGCGTCTCGGCCCACTCGTGGTTCAGCGCGACCCGCTCGCCGGCTTCGTTGTAGAGTGTGAACTTCCCATGGTCGTCGGCCACCGCCAGCCAGCCCGGCTCGCCGAAGTGTGCCATCGCCGGCCGCCGCGGGTGCGCGCCCAGGTCGGGGTCTCTCCACAGCTGATTGCCTTCGGCGTCGAAGGCCATCAGGGCCATCGTGTGGACACCCGTCTGCAGGTTCACCAGCACGCGAAACTCATCGCCGTAGGGTACCATCGCGATGTAGGGCGGGTGCGATGTCTCGATCCGCTGCGGGAGCGACGCCTTGGTGATTTTGTCCTTGTAGATCAGGACGCCCGGGTTGTCGTTGCTCGTATCGGCCACGAGCACACGGCGCGTCCCGTCGGCATCGACATGCACCGCCGCGTAGGCACCCGACACGCGCCAGTCGTTCTTCAGGCCGCCGTTTTCGAAGTCAGGCTTGCCGCCGACAAGAGATCCGGCCATGTTGAGCAGCAGCTCGCGCCCGCCGCGCGTGCCGGGGGCGACCAGCGCCTTGCTCATCCCGCCGTGCACGCGCACCACGTCACCCTCGGCGACCAGATCCTTTGAGAAGCGCTGCACGTTACCGGCTTCGTCACTCAACAGCAGCATGCCGTCATGGGAATGGATCTTGCTGAACTTGAGATCGGCGAACGCCTGCGCACGGATGTGGCCGTCCTCCTTGCCACCCCAGATGTAGATGCCGTTGTAACAACCCGAATCGGTCACGCGCACCAGCACGCCTGCCATGCCGTCGGCGCGCTCCACGTAAACCGGGTTCTGCCGGCCCGCCATGAAGAAGCGGTCGTTCCCGTGGTCCGAGTCGCCCGAGGCGAAAATCACGGCCTTGTCGAGCGAGGCCACCGTCTCGTAGCTCCTACCGTCGATCGCGTGCAACGTCGTCCGGCTCGCGGTTAAACGCTTGCCCTCTTCGCTCGTAACAATCTCGGCCACACCGTCGCCATCGAGGTCATAGCAGCCCCAGAAGTACAGTCCCGACAGGTCCTTGATCGGCTCCTCAAAAGAACCGAACGGGTCCAGCACCTTGGTGTGCCATTGTTTACCGTCGTAGTGGCCCACGACGAGGTCGACAACGCCGTCGCCGTCGATGTCGGCCACCGACCGGATCTGCGGCCGGATTTCGACGTGATCGTACGGCCAGTCCTTCTCGATGAACCTGCCCCAGACGCGCTCGAGCGCCTCGCCGGAGTTGCGCGTCACCGCCAGATACTCTTCTACCTGGCAACTGATCATCAGCAGGTCATCGCGACCGTCGTCATTGAAGTCCGCTGCGTTGAACAAACCATAGGGCCGCCCCACCTGAATCGGTCCCTCGGGATCAACGGTAAAGCTCGTCTTGTAAAGGATCTCACCGGTATCCGTGTCGAGAATCGCCTGATAGGCCATCGGGTCCTTCCCGTGAATCGCCAAGTCGTCCTTTCCGTCACCGGTAAAGTCGCCCAGCACGGGGCTCGGACCAAAGCCGGCCAGGTACTCGTTCTTGTAGGTGTTCTTCCAGACCACCTCCGGATTGGACGCGTCGTCCGAGAAGTCGAAGCACACGCCCACCAGCGAATAGGCGGGGAACGTATAGTGGCGGATGCCCGTCTCGGTCTCCTGGAATTGGTAGCCTGAAATGTTGGCCGAGGTTTCGCACTGCCACGACCACAGTGTTTCGCCGTTATCAGCGTCGAGCAGCATCACGGTGCGCGGGTCGGTCTTGACGAAGATCTCCATGCCCTCGCGCTTGTCGAAGTCAGCCACCTTAAAGACCTGCGTGATGCCCAGCCGCGCGCGGCTCCAGATCTCCTTGCCCTCCCAGGTGTAGACGGCCAAGTTCGAACCGACCAGCGTCAACAGCGCGTCCTCGCCGTTGAGCCGGACCGGCCGAGCGTAGCTGACGCCGCTCTCGATCGGCATGCTCCAGACCTCCCGGGGTGCCTCGCTGATGCTGCCGGCTACGTCCGCCAGCGCTGTATTCGCCGCGTCCTTACGTTCTTGAAGCCAGTATCCCTTCTCTTCGGCTGCGTCGCCGGAGTTCGACGCTGACAACGGTACGGATAGTGCGGTGATCAGCGGCAGACTCAGAATCCGGCTCCAGCGGAGTTCCTCTATGTCCATGAGGGGACTTCTCCTGTTTGGATCGATGGATGTATTCATGTTCTGATCCGGACCCGATTATCTTCCAGCCTGATGACGTGCGTTGCCGCGGAGTGCAGAACTGTTTCAAGGCCTGTGGAAACGTTCACGCAGGCTGGAAGCGATCGTAAGTCCTGTAGAGCGCAGCGCCTCGGATTCATGGATGGTTGAAGAGAAAACACGAGTGGATCAGGAATCTCCCACCCAGATGAGAACGCATGGCAGTCAGAGAGAATAGCTTCATTATGGACTTAAACGCCGAGAGTGCCAAACCGGATTAGCGTTTCTATAGCGTGTCCCCATGGAATGCTGCAACTGGATCGAACAAGTTTGCTTGCAGAGAATTCGCGGACATATCGATCTATCGAACCACGGATAGCATCAAACAACGGATGAAGGATATTGTCGAACTGCCGAAAGTTACCTGTAACTGAACTTTTGCAAAGTTGATTTTACAGGCGATTTCATGGGCATTTTGAC
>CAZDBC010000209.1:0-6179 GCA_964503295.1 uncultured Kiloniellaceae bacterium
GTCGGACAGGGCCCGGCCGTCGAGCCGCACCGCGCCCGCGTCCGGCCGCAGGCCGCCGGAGAGGACCCGCAGCAGCGTCGACTTGCCGGCGCCGTTCGGGCCAATCACCGCAAGCAGCTCGCCCCCGCGCAGCGCGAGCGAGACCCCGGCGAGAATCGCGCGGCCGGCCCGCCGGACCTCGATGTCATTCGCCGCCAGCATCACCACAGCCCCGGGCCGCGCCGGCGCATCAGCAGCCAGAGGAAGAAGGGCCCGCCGACGCAACTGGTCAGGATGCCGATCGGCAGCTCGGCCGGCAGGGCGAGCGTGCGCGCGAGCAGATCGGCGAACAGCAGCAGCGCCGCGCCGAGCAGCAGCGCGCCCGGCAAGAGGATGCGATGGTCAGGCCCGGCCATCAGGCGCAGCAGGTGGGGCACCACCAGGCCGACGAAGCCGATGACGCCGGTCAGCGCGACCGCGGCGCCGACCGCCAGCGCCGCCAGGACCACGATGCGGCGCTTCGCCGCCTCGACGGCGACGCCGAGATGTGCGGCCTCGCTCTCGCCCAGCAGCAGGCTGTTGAGCGGCCGGGCCAGGAGAAGCAGCAGAAGCGCCGGCAGCAGGATAATTGGCAGCGCCGGCAGGAGGTTCGCCCAGGTCGTCCCGCCCAGGCTGCCGAGCAGCCAGAAGTTGAGATCGCGCAGCTGCTGGTCGTCGCTCATGAAGACGAGCAGGCCGAGGCCGGCGCCGGCGATGGCATTGAGCGCGACGCCGGCAAGCAGCAGGGTGGCGACCTCGGTGCGCCCGTCGCGGCTGGCGATCCGATAGACCGCAAGGGTCGCCGCGAGGCCGCCGGCGAACGCGGCAACCGGCAGCAGGAGCGCCGAGGCGATGCCGGGGAGGACGGCGACCACACCGCCGCCGAACACGATGGTGGCGGCGGCGGCCAGGGCCGCGCCGGTCGAGACGCCGATCAGGCCCGGATCGGCCAGCGGGTTGCGGAACAGTCCCTGCAGGCTGCCGCCCGCGACCGCCAGCGCCGCGCCGACCGCGACCGCGAGGCAGGCCCGGGGCAGGCGGATCGACAGCAGCACCGCCTGTTGGGTCGCGTCGAAGGACCAGGGCAGCGCGAGACTGAGCTCGGCGGCCAGGATGGCCAGCACCTGCCCGGGCGCGATGGCCACCGCGCCGTGGCCGACGGCCAGCAGGAAGGCGACCGCGAGCGCAATGGACAGTAACCCGAGCAGGGCCGCGCGGCGCAGCGACCAGCGCCGCACGATGGGCTCTAGGGCCACTGCTGCGCCCGCGCTCATGGCCGCCTCACCTCTTGCCGTCGCCGTCGGGCGCGATCGCGGGGTGCAGCGCCGCAGCGAGCTGCCGGGCCGCCTGCGGCGTGCGCGGTCCGAAACCGAGCAGGAGCAGCCCGTCCATGGCGATCAGGCGTCGGCGGCGCCCGGCCGGGGTCAGTGCGACCTCGGGCCGCGCCAGCACGGCCTCGGGGCCGCCGAGCAGCTCGAGCGTGCGCTCGGTGACCAGGACGACGTCAGGCGCCGCCGCCACCGCGGCCTCGGGCGAGAGCGGCTTGTAGCCGGTGAAGGCCGAGACGGCGTTGCGGCCGCCGGCAAGCTCGACGATGCCGGCGGCCGAGGTCTCCGCGCCACCAGCGAGCGGCGCGCCGCCGTTGCCGACCGACAGGAGGAAAAGCACGGACGGTTGCCGCTTCACCGCGGCGAGCTCGTGCGCCAGCCGCGCGAGCTCGGCGTCAATGCGCGCGGCCAGTGTCCGGCCCTCCGCCTCAAGCCCGAGGGCCGCGGCAACGACGGCGATCTTGCGGCGTACTCCCTCGGGGCTCGGCTCGTCGGGCACCGTGACGATCCGCGTTCCCGCCGCGCGCAGCTGATCGATCACGGCCGCCGGGCCGGCGTCCTCGACGGCGAGCACGAGATCCGGCGCCAGCGCGATGATCGGCTCGGCCGCCAGGGCCCGCATGTAGCCGACGTCGGGCAGAGCCTCGGCGATGGGCGGATGGCGGCTGGTGCTGTCAACCGCGATCACCCGGTCGCCGGCGCCGAGCGCGAAGACGACCTCGGTGACCGCGCCGCCGATCGAGATCACGCGCGCCGGCGCAGCGTCGGCTGCGCGCGCCGGCGACAGGACAGCCAGAAGGAGACAGAGGCAGAAGGGGAACAGGACGGCGGGCCGCCGGGTCATGTCGGCTACCCCTACAGGCGCGGCAGGCGGGCGAGCAGCGCGCGCCACTCCGCGCGCTCCTCGGCGCCGCGTTCGCGCTGCCCGAACATCCAGGCGATCTGGCGGTCCCGGTCGTCAAAGATCTCGAGGGAGGAGATCACGCCCTCGCTGGTCGGCTTGCGCACGACCCAGGCGCTCGCGATGCCGTCCTCGCGCAGATGCAGATTGAAGTCCTCGTCGAGCACGTTGAACCAGGGGCCGCGCGGCTCCAGCCGGCGCACCGGACCGGTATGGATCTGCACCACGCCGGGGCTGCCGACGAAGACCATGATCGGCAGCCCCTCGCCGGCCGCCTGCTCCAGCGCCGCGCGGAAGCTGCCGGGCGCGACCGGCTCGGCGAGATCGGCGCCGATCGCGCGGTAGGCCGACACCCGATCGATGCCGAAGCGGCGCAGCAGGCCGTGGAACTCGTGCACGTCCTGCAGCGCGAGCCAGTCGCGACGCAGCGCCTGCGCATCGACCGGCGCCGCGGACAGCGTTGTCTCGCGCGCGGGCGCGGGCCGCGCGATCGCCGCTTCGCCGGGCCTCTGATCCTCTGCCACGTGGCCGTCGACCAGGCGCGCAAAGGCGTCCCGGTCGCTGTCCGCGATCAGGAACAGCTTGAAGACGGCGGTTCCCTCGCCGTCGAAGAACTGCAGGCTGTGGCGCGTGCCGCCGCCCGTTTCCGCGGTCACGGCATAGCCGAAGGCCCACTGCGCGAGGTTTATCCGCAGGTCAATCTGCGTTCCGGTCACCAGGCCGCGCATCTCGAACAGCTCGACGTTCTCGAACGGGCCGGTCTTCTCGTGCACGGCATAGTCGTTGCGGGTCAGGACCATGACCGGGCCGAGGCCCGGAAAGGCGCGCAGCATCTCGCCCCAGCGGCCGTCCAGACGGGTGACGCCCGCGCCACAGCGGCCGGCGACCAGCTCGGCCTCGCTGACGCCCAGCCGGTCCGCGGCGTCGCGGATCCTGAGGCTGGGCTGCGCCTTCAGGAGCGCCTCGTAGCGCGCCAGCAATTCGGGCGACTGGCCCGTCTCCGACGTAACGGCTTGGCTCATGGGGGACTCCTTTTCGTTTGCCCGCTGCCGATCACCAATTGATCGAATAGCTGACCAGCGCCTTGAGATTGCGGCCGGCCTCGGCCGCCCCGGTGAAGACGCGCGAGTAGGATTCGTCGAAGGCGTTGTCGATGCCGAGGTCGACGCGCAGCCCGACGAGCGGCCCGTCGCTGGGCGCCCAGGCGAAGTAGAAATCGTGCACCGTGTAGCCTTCCCGCTCCTCCGAAGGTTCGTTGACCTTCTCGAAGGAATCGGCGGCGAGCACGCGCCAGCCGACGATCGAATCGATCTCCGGAATCTTGACGGCGGTGTCGGCGGTGAACTGGTTGGGCGCGAGCACGCCGAGCTTGTCGCCGGTGTCCTCGTCCTCGCCGTCGATGGTCGAAAAGCCGAGGGCGACGCGGAGCCGCTCGCTGTCGTAGACCGCCTCGATCTCAGTCCCCCAGAGCCGGGCCTCGGGCACGTTCACCGAGTTCGTCGTGCCGTCGCAGTCGCCGGGAATGAAGGGGTTGCAGTCGACGAAGGGCTCGGGCTGGTTGACCTGAAGGTCGATGAAGTCCTCGCCCCAGATGCGAAAGTGCGAGCCTTTGATCTGGAAGCGGTCGCCGGGCAGGGCGACGCTCTTGAAGTCGAGGCCGGCGCCGAACTCGATCGTCTGGGTCGTCTGCGGTTTGAGGTCCGGGTTGGGCACGAAGCGGTTGACGATGCCCGGCCCGATCGGGATCTCGAAGTGGGTTCCGGTCAGGTAGAGCTCGTCGAATGTCGGGGCCCTGAAGGCCTGGGCATAGTTGGCGAAGACGAGCGACCAGTCGGTCGGCAGGTAGCTGACGCCGAGCCGCGGCGAGACCGCTTCGTCCTGGTTCTCGTCGGCGATCGAGCTGTCCGAGCGATAGTAGTCGAAGCGCAGGCCCGGGATCACCAGAAGGTCGCCCGGCAGGACGCCGAACGGCTCGACGACCGCGAGCTCGGCCTGGGCATAGACGCCGACGAAATCGGCGTCGGCGTCGGGCACGCCGTCGCGGTCGCCGCTGCCCGCCGCGCCGTCCTGGACGTCGCGGTAGGCCTCGGCGCCGTAGGTGAAGGTGACGCCGACGTCGTCCGACAGCATCGCGCGCGAACGGTTGTCGGCGCGAAAGCCGATGGTGTCGACGTCGCGCTTCAGCAGCTCGCCTTCGGGCCCGGCGCCGAGGTCGTCGAGGCGCAACTCGTCGGCCTCGAAGGCGGTGTAGTAGGCGACCAGGTCGAGGTCGAGCCAGTCGTCGGTCGGGTTCTTGTAACTGTAGGCAAGGCGCCAGTTGTCGGTCTGGATTTCCTTGTCGACCTGGTCGTCGGCGTCCGGGTCCTGGCCGTTGTTGGGCTCCTCGGCGTTATTTGTGAAGCGCTGGAAGGAGCCTTCGATGCGATGGGAGTCGGCGAACTCGTAGGAGACCTTGCCGAGACCGGTCAGGATGTCGTCGTCGGTCTGGTCGAGCTCCTCGCCGTCGCCGAGCTCGATCGAGCCGGAGTCCCGGTAGGTGAAGCTGCCCAGGATGTCGAGACCCGCGAGCGGCCGGCCATAGGCGGTGGTGGTGGCGACCCGCTCCCGGCTGACGTCCTGATAGCCGAACGACTGGCCGAACCCGTAGCTCTCCTCCGGTGCCAGCAGGTCTTCGGCGCGCACGGTGCGGAACTCGATCACGCCGCCGGTCCCGCCGGAGCCGTAGAGCGCCGACGACGGTCCACGCAGCACTTCGACCCCGGCGATCAGGCTGGGGTCGATGAAGAAGCGCCCGTCGTGGCCGGAGTTGAAGTTCTGCCGCGCCCCGTCGACAAGCACCACGACGTCGGGGCCGGAAAAGCCGCGGATGCTCGGCACCTCGCCGGTGCGGCGCGGGCCGCCGGTGAACTCCACGTTGGGCACGAACTGCAGAATATCATCGGGCGTCGAGGGCTGACGCGCCCTGATCTGCTCGGTGCCGATCACCGTAACCATGCCCGGATACTCGAAGGCCTCGATCGGATTGCGCGTCGCGGTGACGGAGATCGTGTCCATGCGCATGGTTGAGACGCTCTCTCCTTCCGCGATTTCCACGACCTGACCGTCGCCGGACGCGGCCGATGCTCCCTCGACCGATGTGCCGTGAGACGGCGCCGTCTCGGACAGCGCATCCTCCGCCAACACGCGCCCCGGTCCCGCCGAACTCAACAGTGCGGCGACCGCGAGGATCGCCGCCCAGCCCCCTTTGCCAGCCATTCTTCGCCTCCACCGTATGCGGCATGACGGTCCTGGCTGGCTGCCATCGGCCTTGCGGCACCGGGTGGCTGGCTTGGACGCTGCGTTAACCCTGACCCCTCTCGTTTTCCTGCCAGCCTGGTCGGGTGCACGGGGGCCCGACGCGGGCGGCGGAGACTGATCGGGGGCGGATCACTTGGTCAGGATGAGCTTCCCCTTGCTCGTGCAGCGCAGGCGGTAGAGCTCGCCGCCATGCTCGATGGCCACCTCGTTGCCGCCATCGAAGAGCTCGCTGCTGCGCACGGCGCGCCGCGACCCGGTCGCCGGCGACGCCACCGCGGCGCCATCGGCCAGGCGCCCCGTTTTTGCGCCATCTTCGACCGGGTCGGTCATCGAGGATTCACCCGTTCCAAGCCTCTCCGCGCGGCGCCGCGTCGCCCAGCGGCCGCCGCATGGCCTGGAGGGATAGCCCAGATTTTATGAGAATGCAACTGACTCGCATTCTCTACTTGCAACGCGCCGCCGCGCGGCGTTCGCCCGCGTGCCAGAATGCGCCCGCGGCCGGCTGGATCAGGTCATTTCCCCGGCCCGATCCGTGAGAACCTGCACGAAGCGCTGACAGACCAGGGACGGCGGGCGCTGCTTCGAAGTGATGGCAGCTACCTCCCAGGACGTCGGCGGTTCGATCGGGACGAAGG
>CAZDBC010000210.1:0-6175 GCA_964503295.1 uncultured Kiloniellaceae bacterium
TCAGGGGAAGTGGCGTTTAAGCCCCGGTTCGACAATGGGATTCGCGCGGAGCCCGCTCGGAGGCTGGTTCAAGCCCCGTTGACCCCGGCGATCAGCTTTTCACCTGCGACGCTTTCGACCGTTTGGCGCAGGGCCGAGACGATCTCCGGGTGGTAGCGGCCGCTGTTTTGCTCGAGCACCTCGAGCGCCGCCTCCGGCGCGATGCCGCTGCGGTAGGACCGCGGCTCGATGCGCGCGCAGAAAACGTCGCAGGCGCCCAGGATCTGGGCTGTGCGCAGAATCTGGCCGCCCTTCAGGCCGCGCGGGTAGCCGCCGCCATCGAGCCGTTCGTGCATCTGATAGATGGTCTCCAGCACGGGCAGCTCGAAGTCGATATCGCGCAACACCGACGCGGCATGCTCGACGTGCTGCTGCATCCGCTCGATCTCTTCAGGAGACAGGCGCTCGGGCTTGTTGAGCAGATCGCGCGGCACGGCGAGCTTGCCGATCTGCGAAAGGTTGGCCGCCAGTTCCACCGTGGCGCGTTCCTGTTCGTCGAGGCCCAGGCGATGGGCCACTTCGCTCGCGAACCCGGCCACCCTGCGGGAATGGCCGGCCAGATAGGGATCCCTAAGCTCGATTGCGCGCACGAGGGCAGCCACCATCTGCTGCACGGCGCGCTCGCGCTTGCGCCGCTGTTCGACGAGCTCGGTGACGTCGCGCATCACCGAGACGATGCCGGTTACGGTGTCACTCGAATCGCGGAACGGTACCTTGGATATCTGCAGGTGATGCCGCTTGGAGCCGAGGTAGATCTCCTCCTCGCTGGTGACGGCGACGCCCGTGTTCAGCGCCCGCTGATCGAGCGTCACCAGGCGCTGCGCCGTGCCGGCGCCGAACAAGGCGGCGTCGTCGAGGCCGACGATCTCGTCGGGCGTGCGGCCGATTGCCTGAGCGAGGGTAGGATTGGCATAGCGATAGCGTCCGTCGAGCCCCTTGAGCCCGATGAACTCGACGATCGAGGCGTTGATCGAGTCGAGGAGCTGCTTCTGGTCGGCGATACGGGCGGCAAGATGGCGGAATTGTCGCGCCAGGCTCTCGTTGTGCTCGCTCGTCATCCGCCACCAGAATGCGCCGAAGGCAATGATGACCGTGACCACCACGAGAACCGCGACGAGAATCGCTGCGGTGCGGAAGTCGGCGACCGGTGCGAGAGCGGCTGCGGTGGTCGTTTCTTGAACGGCCCACCAGTCCGGCCCGGCGACTGGGACGCCCACCGAAAAGACCGCTGCACCGCCCTCGAGTGCCCGGCGTTCCGCGAAGGGAATAAGGCCCTTGACGGGCGCGAGGTCGGGACGCTCCAACGGGCGCAGCGGCTCGGCCTGGCCCGGCCGGACCTCGAGCCAGCGCGTGTCCCTGCGTTCGAGGATGCGCAGGCGCTCCCCTGGCCGGGCCAGCGGCGGCGGTTCGACGGCCTCGGCGAGTCGCGAGCCCACCGGGGTTACCAGCAGCAGGGCAGAGACGATCTTCCCATTCGCGGCTTCTTCCTGGGCAGCATAGATCGGGAGGTAGAGGTCGAGGACCAGGCCGCCCGACCCTTCCCGCAAGGGTCCGTAGACGGCCTGACCGGCGTCGAAAAGACTCTCGGCCCGCCGCTTCTGGGCGATCGAGGCGGCAGGCGCGCCTGCCGAAGCGGAAAAGACATCACCGTACCGGCTGAAGAGATAAGCGGCTTCGAATCCCGCTTCGTTCGCGAAGTCGGCCAGCACCCGTTCCATGTAGGGCAGCTGCTCGGCAAGGGCCGCTTCACCGAGCCCTTCGCCCTGGCCATCCTCGGCCCCCGGCGGGACGATCAGGGTCGAGATGTCGCCTCCGGCCGCGTCGACCTCGGTCGCGAAGCCGCGGAACAGCTCGCTTTCCGTGACGCGCGCCGCAATCCGCTCGGTGCCGTCGAGCCACGTCTCGAGCACCTCGGCACGGCCCGCCGCCAGGATGCTCAGGCGTTGCTCGAGATCGGCGATCACCTGTGACCGCTTCATGCTGATGGTGAGCCAGGGCACGGCGATTGCGGCGGCCAGGATGACCGCGAGAACGACGGCGCCCCGGGTCAGCGCGCGCGAGCGCGAGGGCCGGAAGCTGGACGGCGCCAGTTCCTCGTCGCCGATTGTGGTCTCGATGGCCGCGTTGCTTGTCGTCATGCCTGTCGTCCCCCGCCGAGCGCCATGATCACACTCTGGTGTGCGCCCAGCGCGTGGTTTCATTCATCGAATACTGCGGAATGTAGTGCTTATACTTGGTGTGCGAAAAGATCAGATCGGTGAGGCTGTCGAGTATCAGGATATCGTCGCGCACGTAGACCGCCAAGACGGCGTGTCCGATCCCCCGGATCCGGTCGAGCAGGATGACCACTCGCAACTCCTCGGCACTGAAGCCAAGTTCGCGCAGGGCGTAGTACTTGACGATGGCATAGTCCTCGCAGTCGCCCGATTTCTTCAGAAATTCCGCGGGTGTCGCCCAGTATTCGCGGGTGCCGTAAACCTCGCTGTCGAACTTGTAGGGCCAGCGGTTGAAATAGCGATTGATCGACTTGAGCTGGGCGGAGGGCGACAGGCCGCGTGCCTCGCGGATGATCTTGCCCCAGGCGCGCAGGGCCGAGCTGCCGCATTTGCCCGCGTTTCGGGCGCAAGCTGAGAATGTCGGGCGATCGACCTCCATTGTGCGCAAGACCCTGACCCACTGGGGCAGCGCATTGAACGACTGCGAGGCGATCTCAGTCGTGCCGAAGATCGCGTTGCCGCGGTTCTTTGCGGCCTTGGCGAAGTCTGCGAGCGATTGGGCATGGGAGCGCGCGATGCCGAGGCTGATGGCCGGGCCCCGGTTGAGCGGTACGCTGGTCGCTGCCACGATCGAAAGCCCGGCTGCGGCAGCCAGGAAGGCGCGCCGGCCGGGATCGGGACTGGCGGCGCCGCGCCGGCCGCCGCCCGGTGCCGTCGCCGTCCGGTCTGTGGTCCGTCCCGCCAAGACCCGCCCTTGTAGAGTTGCTGCACAGGATCGGGTGGCCCCTAGGGCACCCGGCGGCGAGGACTATGGCCGGCAAACCCTTGATGTTCCCTTTACCGTGGCCGAAAGCCTTACTCCGGGTCGTGGTGCCTCAGCGACCGCTCGCGCGTTGCCGCAGGATCTCGGCAAGCCCGAGGAAGGCGGGATCGGGGTGCATGACAACTTTTGTCGGAATCTCGGACAGATATGAGCTGAACCTGCCCTTGTCCTCGAAGCGACGGCGAAATGGCGAGGCGGCCAGTTGCTCCGCGATGCGCGGTGCGATGCCGCCGGCGATGTAGACGCCGCCGCGGGCGCCGACGGTCAGGGCGATGTTGCCGGCGAAGCCGCCGAGCATGGCGCAGAAGCTTTCCAGGGCGGCGCGGCTGACCGGACTGCCGCCGACGATGGCTTGGGCGGTGATCTCCGCGGCTTCGAGCGCCGGTGCGGCCGCGCCCTGCAATTCGGCAATGGTGTGATAGAGATTTTCCAGGCCCGGCCCCGATAGAAGGCGCTCGGCAGAAACATGGCCGAAGCGGGCGCGCAATCGGGCAAGAATGGTGCTTTCCCAGTCGTCGTGAGGCGCCATGGTCGCATGGCCGCCCTCCCCGGGCAGCACTCTCGGTGCCTTGCCGTCCGGAACATAGATCGCGGTCCCGAGCCCCGTGCCGGGGCCGATCACCGCGCTCGGCGCCGTCGGATCGCCCTGTTCGCCGCCGAGCGGGAACAGTTGATCGGGTTCGAGAGCGGCGACCGCCCAGGCGAGTGCGGCAAAGTCGTTTATCAATTCCACCCGGCGCAGACCGTGGCGCGCGCGCAGCCGCGGCGCGGAAAGCACCCAGTCGCTGTTGGTCACCTTGGCCTCATCGCCCACCACCGGGGCCGCCACCGCGCAGGCTGCCATGCTGGGCCGGCGTCGCACGCCGCTGGCCTCGACGAACGCTTCGATGGCATCGCTCGGGTCGGGAAAATCGGCGACCCGAAATCGGCGTACAGGGCCTATGCGCGGACCTTCGGCAATGGCGAAGCGCGCGTTCGTGCCGCCGATGTCGGCCAACAGGGCGGTTTCGGCCATGCCGCTGTCTCTCGAAGAGCGGTGCTGCGCTGACAGAGTCCTGATCACGCCGCCCTGGCCGGTTCGGCCAGCTCGCGCAGGAAGCTCTCGCGCCAGGAGGTGATGTCGTTCTTGAGCAGGCGGTCGAACATCGCCCGCCAGCGATCCTTGCGTTCGTCGAGCGGCATGGCCAGCGCGGTCTGAATAGCCTCGGCGACGCCCTCGATGTCGTAGGGATTGACGATAAGGGATTCGCGCAGTTCCCGCGCCGCCCCGCCGAAGCGCGACAGCACCAGCGCGCCGGGGTCCTCCGGCATCTGGGCGGCCACGAACTCCTTGGCGACCAGATTCATGCCGTCGCGCAGAGGCGTCACCAAGCCTACACGCCCTGCCCGGAAGAAACCCGTCAAAGTTTTGCGGTTGAAGGCCTTATTGAGATAGCGGACGGGCATCCAGTCGAATTCGGAGTAGTTGGCATTGATGTGGCCGACCATGGATTCGGTCTGCTGACGTATGTCCACGTACTCGGGTACGTCGCTGCGCGAGGGCGGTGAGATCTGCAAAAAAACGATCCGTCCCCGGTTCGCCGGATAGACGCTGAGCAGGTGTTCGAAGGATTCCAGGCGCTGCAGCAGCCCTTTCGAATAGTCCAGGCGGTCGGCCCCGATGATCAGATCGCGACCCTGCAGGCTCTCGATCAGGCGTTGGGTTTGCCGGGAGTTGTAGGCTTCCTCCGAGATTTTCGCGATGTTGTCGGTGTCGATCGAGATCGGGAAGACTCCGGCCTTCGCTTGGCGCCCGAAGGCCCGCACGATGCCATCCGAACTGACCCTCCCGCCCGCCTCTTGCTCGATGTATTCGGAAAACGCGCGCAGATCGGTCGCCGTCTGAAAGCCGATCAGGTCGTACTCGCACATCGCCCGCACGAGGCCGGTGTGGTTGGGCAGGGCCAGCAGGACCTCGAGCGCCGGCCAGGGAATGTGCAGAAAGAAGCCGATCCGATTGCGGCAGCCAGCCTGTCGCAGCTGCTCCGCCATGGGAATCAGATGATAGTCGTGAACCCAGATCAGGTCGTCGTCCTTCAGCAGGGGCTTAAGCCGACTGGCGAAGAGGGCGTTGACCCTCAGGTATCCCGCCATGTTGCGGCGGCTGAAGTCGGTCAGGTCCAGGCGATAGTGGAAGACCGGCCACAGGATCCGGTTGGCGAAGCCGTGGTAGTACTCGTCGTAGTCCCGCTGGCTCAGGTCGAGCGTCGCGTAGGTCAGCTTGCCCACGTCGAAGAGATCGGGTGCGTTGCTGTCGTGTTCGCTGATCTGGCCGCTCCAGCCGAACCAGATGCCGCCGCTCTGTCGCAGCGCAGCGAGAATGGCGACGGCAAGACCGCCCTCGGCACCCGAGCCGGCCCGGCGCACCGGGGCGACGCGGTTTGAAACGACAACCAGACGACTCAAAAGGCTTCCTCCCAAGGTTTGGACAATTTCATGGCGGAGTGTATCAGACCGACCATGGAATAGGTTTGCGGGAAGTTACCCCAAAGCTCTCCCGTGCGGGTATCCAGGTCCTCCGAGAGCAGGCCGAGCGGATTCCGAGAGGCCAGCATATTCTCGAAAAGCTCCCGCGCCTCGCTGTGCCTCCCGACCGAAGCGAGCGCGTCGATGTACCAGAAAGTACAGATATTGAAGGCCGTTTCCGGCATGCCGAAATCGTCGGCCACGGCATAGCGGTGCATGTAGTGCCCCCGCCTGAGTTGACGTTCGATCTGGGCGAGAGTGCCGCGGAAACGGTCGTCGGACGCCGGCAGGAAGCCGATCTGCGGCATCAGCAGCAGGCTGGCGTCGATGTCCTCGCCCTCGAAGCTGGCGGCGAAGCTGGACAGCCGGCTGTTCCAGGCGCGCTCGAAGATCCCGGCACGTATGCGGTCTGCGTGCTCCCGCCAGTAAGCCTCGCGGTCATCGAGGACAAGGTGCCGCGCGATCTTGGCCAGGCGGTCGCAAGCCGCCCAGCACATGACGCTGGAATAGGTGTGGACGTGCTGGCGGGTTCGAAGTTCCCAAAGGCCCGCGTCGGGCTGATCCCAGCGCCTGACCGCCTGCTCGCCCAGTC
>CAZDBC010000211.1:0-6172 GCA_964503295.1 uncultured Kiloniellaceae bacterium
GCCAAGGCCAAGGCGGACGTGATCCTGATCTCGGGCAACGTCGGCGGCACCGGGGCTTCGCCGCAGACCTCGATCAAATACGCTGGGGTGCCCTGGGAGATGGGCCTGTCCGAGGTGCACCAGGTGCTGACCCTGAACGGCCTGCGCCACAACGTCACCCTGCGCACCGACGGCGGCATCAAGACCGGCCGCGACGTC
The DNA here is from genome assembly GCA_964503295.1 of uncultured Kiloniellaceae bacterium. Classification (GTDB taxonomy): domain Bacteria; phylum Pseudomonadota; class Alphaproteobacteria; order Kiloniellales; family Kiloniellaceae; genus CAZDBC01. Next base: position 199 of record CAZDBC010000211.1, read on the forward strand.
GTGGTCGCGGCCATTCTGGGCGCCGAGGAGTTCGGCGTCGGCACAGCCTCGCTGGTCGCCATGGGCTGCATCATGGTGCGCCAGTGCCACTCGAACACCTGTCCGGTCGGCGTGTGCACGCAGGACGACTCGCTGCGCCGCAAGTTCGTCGGCACGCCCGAGAAAGTCGTCAACCTGTTCAGCTTCATGGCCGAGGAGGTGCGCGAGATCCTGGCCCAGCTCGGCGCACGCAGTCTCAACGAGGTGATCGGCCGGACCGAGCTTCTGGCCCAGGTCAGCCGCGGCGCTGCCCACCTCGACGACCTGGACCTCAACCCGCTGCTGGCGCGCGCCGAGGCCGGCGACAATCCGCTCTATTGCACGCGCCAAGGGCGCAACGAGGTGACCGAGACCCTCGATGCCCAGATCATCCGCGACGCCGACGCGCTCTTCACCGACGGCGAGAAGATGCAGCTGCAGTACAATATCCGGAACACCTACCGGGCGATCGGGACCAGGCTGAGCTCGAAGATCACGCGCAAGTTCGGCATGAACGGCCTGAAGCCCGGCCACGTGACCGTGCGCCTGCGCGGATCGGCCGGGCAGTCGCTCGGCGCCTTCGCGGTGCAGGGTCTCAAGCTCGAGGTGTTCGGCGATGCCAACGATTACGTCGGAAAGGGCCTCTCTGGCGGCACCATCGTGGTCCGCCCGATGACAGCGAGCCCCCTGGTCAGCAACGAGAACACCATCATCGGCAATACGGTGCTCTATGGCGCAACGGCAGGCCGGCTGTTCGCGGCCGGCCAGGCGGGCGAACGCTTCTGCGTGCGCAACTCCGACGCCGTAGCGGTGGTCGAGGGCTGCGGCTCGAACGGCTGCGAGTACATGACCGGGGGCACCGCGGTGATCCTGGGGCCGGTCGGCCACAACTTCGCCGCCGGCATGACCGGCGGCATGGCCTTCGTCTACGATCCGGGCGATCTCCTGCCCCAGCGGATCAATCCGGACAGCGTCATTCACCAGCGCATCCAGACGGCGCACTGGGAGAGCTTGGTGAAGGACCTGATCGCCGAGCACGTGCGCGAGACCCAGTCGCGCTTCGCCGAGCGGCTGCTGATCGACTGGGCGCGCGAGCGCGGCAGGTTCTGGCAGGTCGTGCCCAAGGAGATGATCGGCCGGCTCGAGCATCCGCTGAGCGAGACCGAGGCGGCGGGGCTGGCCCAGCCGGCGGAGTGACGCCCAGGGACACCCAGGGGACGCCTAGGGACGACCGGGAACCGGCCAGCAGCCACCTTCTAACGCGCGCGCCGGCGCGCTCGCGGTGCCTCTGCGATTACTAGGCGGCGGCCGCGCCGATCCCTATAGTCGCCGCCGATGCTCACGCTGTTCCATCTGCCGCTCGACCCGGCCTGCCGCAAGGTCCGCGTGGTCCTGACCGAGAAGAAGCTCGAGTTCCGGCTCAGGGCGGAGAAGACCTGGGAGCGCCGGACCGAGTTCCTGCGGATCTCGCCGGCAGGCCAGGTGCCCGTGCTGATCGATGCCGACGGCACGTCGGTGCCCGGCGGTCAGGTCATCTGTGAGTATCTCGACGAGGCTTATCCGGAACCGGCGCTGATCGGCACAAGTCCGGTCGACCGGGCCGAGGTGCGCCGGCTGGTCGCCTGGTTCGACGAGAAGTTCCAGCGCGAGGTAACGCGCAATCTGGTCGACGAGAAGATGATGAAGCGCTTCCTGGGCCTCGGTCAGCCGAACTCCGAGGCGATCCGCGCCGGGCACGCCAACATCCACTACCATCTCGACTACATCGCCTGGCTGTGCGATCGCCGCCGCTGGCTCGGCGGCGACGACTTCTCGCTCGCCGACATTGCCGCCGGCGCCCAGCTCTCGACGGTGGACTACCTGGGCGACGTGCCCTGGGAGGCGCATCCCGGCGCCAAGGACTGGTACGCCCGGCTCAAGTCCAGGCCGAGCTTCCGCGGCCTGCTGAACGACCTGGTGCCGGGCGCGCGGCCGGCGCGCCACTACGCGGACCTCGACTTCTGAGGGCTACTCGACCGCGACGTCCAGCTTCTCCAAGTTTCGCCGGGCCGCCGCGGCTGCCGGGCTGTCGGGGGCGATTTCCAGGATGCGCAGCCAGTCGTTCCGGGCCCCCCCCTCGTCGCCGGCGACGCGGCGCAGGTTGCCGCGCTCGAGCAGGCCCTCGAGATTGTCGGGATCGAGGCGCAGGGCGCGTTCGACGTCCTCCATCGCCAGTTCGGGTGCATCGACGTAGCGATAGGCGCTGGCCCTGAAGATCAGGAGATCGGCACGGGGCGGGCCGAGCTCGGCGGCGCGGTTGAGGTCGTCGATGGCCTCCCAGTAGTTCTGCGCCGCGGCCAGAGCGAGGCTGCGGTCGATCCAGAGATCGGGGTCTTCGGGCGTCAGCTCGAGCGCGGTGGTCTGGGCGCCGTAGGCGCGCTCCGGCTTGCCGGCGAGCAGCCAGGCCTGCCCGGCCTGGGCGAGCAGGTCGGCGCGCAGGGCGCTGTCGTCCGAGCGCAGATCGAGGGCGAGATCCTCCAGGCTTTGCGCGGCCTCCTCGAACTGGCCGAGGCCGATCAGGGCGACCGCGGCGCAGTGGCGCGCCGGTGCCCCGCCGCCGAGATCGGCCCAGGTCTGCGCGCGCTCGAAGGCCGTATCCGGTGCGTCGCGCGCCTCTGCCATGCAGTCGGCATAGTCGCCCGCCTGCTCGGCGGGCAGGTCCTGCGCCGCCGGCGGGCTCGCGCCGGCGGCAGATAGCAGGCAGGCCAAGAGCAGGCGTTGCATGATCTTCAAAGACTGGGCGCGGGGTCCGGGCATGGCGGCGCTAGGCTGGCGTCTCCGTGGTGCCCGATCAAGCTTGCTTGTAGACTGCCCGCCCGTTCGTCGATTGCTGGTCACGCGAGTTCGCCATGCCGGATGCGTCGCGCCCCCATCTCTTCTGTTTCGGCCTTGGCTACAGTGCGCGGGCACTGGCCGAGCGCCGGCTGGCCGAAGGCTGGCGCGTTTCCGGCACGACGCGCGACGAGGACAAGGCCGAGGCGCTCGGCCGTGCCGGCTTTACGCTTCACCTGTTCGACCGGGGCCGACCGCTGGCCGCGTCGGCGGCGGCGCTCGACGGCGTCACCCATCTGTTGAGCAGCGTGCCGCCCGACGAGTCCGGCGATCCGGTTCTCGATGCGCACCGCGCCGACATCAAGGCCTGCGAGGGGCTGGCCTGGATCGGCTATCTCTCGACGACCGGCGTCTACGGTGACCGCGACGGCGGCTGGGTCGACGAAGACTCCGAGCTGCGCCCGAGCGGCGAGCGCAGCCGCCGGCGCGTCGCCGCCGAGCGCGCCTGGCTCGAGCTGAGGCGGGTCGGCGGCCTGCCGGTCCACATCTTCCGGCTTGCCGGCATCTACGGGCCCGGCCGCAGCCCGCTGGACAGCGTGCGGGCTGGCACGGCGCGGCGCATCGACCGGCCCGGCCAGGTCTTCAGCCGCACCCACGTGGCCGACATCGCCCGCGTCCTGGAGGCCTCGATGGCGCGGCCCAATCCGGGCCGGATCTACAACGTCTGCGATGACCGGCCCGCGGCGCCGGCTGAAGTCACCGCCTTCGCCTGCGAACTGCTCGGCGTCGCGCCACCGCCGCTGATCCCCTTCGAGGACGCTGCGCTCTCGGCCATGGCGCGCAGTTTCTGGCGCGACAACAAGCGCGTCTCCAACCGCCGGCTGCACCAGGAACTGGGGGTCGAGCTGCTCTATCCCGACTATCGGGCGGGCCTGCGCGCGCTGCGCGAGGCGGAAGAGACGGTCTAGACGGGGGCGGCCAGGGATTCGCAGAGGGCGTCGAGCGTCCGCTCCAGCCGGGCGAGATCGGCCGGTTCCGACAGGCGATGGTCGCCATCCTTGACCAGCGTCGCCTCGACGTCGCGACTTTCCAGCGCCTCCATCAGGCGCAGGGCGGTCTGCCAGGGAACCGCCTCGTCGGCCGTGCCCTGGAGCAGCCGGACCGGACAGGCGATCGGGATGGGCGCGCGCAGCAGCAGACGCTGCCTGCCGTCCTCGATCAGGCCCCGGGTGATGGCATAGGGCTCGTCGCTGTAGGACGACGGCTCATAGTAGATACCGTCCTTCATGATCTGCGCGCGCGTCTCCTCGCTATAGCGGGCCCACATGAGGTCCTCGGTGAAGTCGGGGGCCGCGGCGATGCCGACCAGGCCCGCTATCCGCTCCGGCCGCGCGAGCGCGGCGTGCAGCATGATCCACCCGCCCATCGAGGAGCCGACCAGGAGTTGCGGCCCCGCGGTCAGCTCGTCGAGGACGGCGATCGCGTCCTCGGTCCACAGCCCGATCGTGCCCTCGGTAAATGCGCCGGAGGACCGGCCATGGCCCTGGTAGTCGAAGCGGACGAAGGCCTGGCCGCGGGAGCGGGCGTAGCGCTCGAGGGCGGTAGCCTTGGTTCCCGTCATGTCGGACATGAAGCCGCCCAGGAAAACCAGGCCGGGACGCCGTGCCCTGCCCTCCGCGGGAGGCTGGTAGGCATGATAGGCGATGGTCGCGCCGCCGGCGCGTGCTAGTATCGCCGGCTGGGATTCGGCGGCCCCGTCGGTCTCGGTCATGGCAAACTTCGGGCTTGTGTCGCGGGTGTTCGTGGTCAGGAACTCTCACCTTAGCAGTACGGCGGAGGCTGCGGAACCGCGCCGGCCGGTGGTACTGCAGGTGCTGCCCAGCCTGGTGGCGGGCGGCGTCGAACGCGGCGCCGTCGACGTGGCGATCGCCCTGACCGCGGCCGGGGCGACGGCGATCGTCGCCTCCGAGGGCGGGCCGATGGAGGTCGAGCTGCAGCGGGCCGGCGTGTTGCACCTCAAACTGCCGCTGGCCTCCAAGAACCCCCTGGTCATGTACCGCAACGTTACCCGGCTCACCCGTTTGGTCGAATCCTACGGCGTCGACGTCATCCATGCCCGCTCGCGGGCGCCGGCCTGGTCGGCGCAGGCCGCGGCGCGGCGTGCCGGCTGCCATTTCGTGACGACGTTTCATGCGCCCTATGCGTTCAGCAACCCCTTGAAGAAGCGCTACAATGCGGTCATGGCCTCGGGCGAGCGGGTGATCGCGATCTCGGAGTACATCGGCCGCCACCTGCTCGAGCACTACAAGGTGGAGCCGGAGCGGCTGCGCGTGATCCAGCGCGGCGTCGATCTGCAGCGCTTCGATCCCGACCGCGTGTCGCAGGAGCGGGTGATCCGGCTGGCGACCCAGTGGCGCCTGCCCGACGGCGTGCCGCTGGTCATGCTGCCGGGGCGTCTGACGCGCTGGAAGGGTCAGACACTGCTGCTCGAGGCCATGGCCCGGCTGCCCGACAAGGAGGTCTGCTGCGCCCTGATCGGCGCCGACCAGGGACGCCATGCCTACCGCAAGGAGCTCGAGGAGATGATCGGCAGTCTCGGCCTGTCCGGCCGCGCCTTCATCTTCGATCACTGCAATGACATGCCGGCGGCCTATATGCTGGCCGACGTCGTGGTGTCGGCCTCGACCGAGCCGGAGGGCTTCGGCCGGGTGATCGGCGAGGCCCAGGCCATGGGCCGCCCGGTGGTGGCGAGCGACCACGGCGCGGTGCGCGAGCAGGTGCGCGTCGATCGCACGGCTTTCCTGTTTCAGCCGGGCTCGGTCGATTCGCTGTCCGACGCCATTGCCCGCGCGCTGGCGCTCACGCCCATGGACCGCAAGACCCTGGCCTGGGAGGCGATCCACCACATCCGGCAGAACTTTTCCAAGGAGCGGATGTGCGACAGCACGCTTGAGGTCTATGCGGAACTGCTCGCCGAGGCCCGGCGCGACGAACGCCACGACCGCGCGGTCGCGCGGCGGGCACCGGCCTGAGTCCGGGTCCGGCTTCTTGACAGCGGGATGATTCGTTTTACAGTCGCGCGCCGCTTAGGCGGCGGGCGTGCGCCGGACCGACGGGATCAAGAGACAGGCTGATCATGGTTGCT
>CAZDBC010000212.1:0-6165 GCA_964503295.1 uncultured Kiloniellaceae bacterium
GCTCAAGTATCTGCTCTCGCTCGGCGTGGCGGCGCTGGCGGTGCCGCTGATCGCGCTCAGTCACGACCTGGGCGGGGGCCTTGCGCCGCTTCTGGCCGGCGTGGCCGGCCTTCTCTTCCTCGCGTGGCTGGCCGTTCTGCGGCTGCCGCGCCTGCGCCCGCAGCGACCGCTGTGGGCGGGTGACAGCTGAGGCTGGGGCGAGGGCGATCGAGCGTCGCTTTTATTCGTTTGCAGGCCGTGAGGGGACGGCGGTCTGGGCGTTCTCGAGATAGACGGAGCCGACGCCGCGCACCTTGGCCACATTGTGTGATTCGGAGGCGAGGTGAAGCTCCTCGAGCGTTACGGGCAGGGCCTGCATAACGTCGTTGATCTTCGCCAGCGCGACCTCGAGCGTGTAGGTAAGCTGATGGATCTCCTCCATGTCGGCGACCGTCAAGTCCTCTCGTGCCATGATGGCGGCGAGCTTGGCGTTGTACTCTATAAAGTTGGCCACGGCCTCTTCCAGAGTTCTGGACGGCTTGGCCTCGTAGTGATCGATCTCTTCGGTGGCGACGGCCGGAGCGAGGCCGAAAACGGCGATCAAGGTTGCGGCGGCGAACACTTCGCGGATGCGCGGCATCTAGCTGTTCCTTTGCCGAATTGGCGTTGGTATCGGGCGAGCGTGAAAAATGTGTGAGAATGATAATCATTATCTTGTGGCGCCGCAACGGATGGTTTGCCCGCATTGGGGATCGCCTGTCCCGACAGCCGATGGGCGGCTGAAATTTCGCCGACCGCGCGTCCGCCCTGTATTGCGCTCAGTAGTCCGGCACGGCTCTGGCTTGTCGTCCGACGATGCTTCGAGGCCGACTCGCATGCCGGCGCGGGTCGCGGGAGCTTCCGACAGGAAGTCTAGCGACGGTCGGTCAAGGCGGCCTGCTGCACGTCCGCTGCCGGGCGGGCGTCGGCGACCGGCGCGGCGCCGATCTCCCGCAGCAGCTTGCGCTGCATGGCCCGCGCGAAATCGCCGTAGTCCTCGGCGGTTTCGACGAAGGCGTCCGGCCCGCCTGTGACGGCGGCGGCGTAATAGCCCGCGAGATTGCGCTCTTCGTTCAGAATGGCGAGCCCGTTGATCACGATGCCGGCGGTGAGCGCCGCGCTGCGCGCGAAGATCGGCGAGGCGCCCTCGTTGTCGCGCCCGTCGCCCGAGACGTCGATGATCCGCCGCGCGCCGGCGAAGCCGTTGTCTCCGATCCAGTCGGCGGCCTCGATCAGGGCCGGTCCAATCGCCGTCGGCCCGCCGATGGCCAGCCGCGGGCTGGCTTCGATCCGCGCGGCGAATGTGCCCGCATCGGCTGCGTCGCGCAGCCGGGTCCAGCCGATCGCACGCTCCTGGCCGTAGGCGCCGGCCCACTGTAGCACGGCGACCGCGATGCCTTCGGGGCCGTTACGCGCGATGGCTTCCTGGACGCGCGCATCGCGGAAGGCGGCGGCGAGGCCGCGCATCTGAAGCCTGTACTCGTCGGCGTCGACGCTGGAAGAGCAGTCGACCGCGAGCAGCAGCTCGAGCGTGACCGGCGTCTCGGCCGACGCCCGCGCCGTCGCCAGCCCGAGCAGCAGCGCGCAGAGCGGAACCAGGCAGGGCACCGGCAACCCAAAGCGACTCGACATGGCGCGAGTGTAGCAGGCTGCGGGCGTCGGTCCGATGACGTCAGGCCGGCTCCAGCCGTGTCCCGAAGCGCTCACGGAAGGCGAGCCGGCCGGCGGGCGTCACCGCCACCGCCCTGCTGCCCTCGATCCGCCGGATCCAGCCCCGCTCGAAGCTGAGGCGGCAGAGCGCGGCTCCGAGCGCTCCGGCGAGGTGAGGCCGTCGTTCGCTCCAGTCCAGGCAGGGCCGGCAAAGCACCCGGCGCGACCGGCGCGCTCCGTCCGGCCGCCAAGCGTCGAGGGCAATTCCCTGTCGCTCCAGGAAGGCGAGGCCGCGCTCGGTGACCAGTCCGGCATCGGCGTCCAGTTCGACGAGGCCGCGTTCCGCCAGTGCGTCGGCCAGGGCCACGCCCAGTCGGCCGGCCAGATGGTCGTAGCAGGTGCGCGCCGCGCGCAGTGCGGCATCGCGCGGACCGACGAACACCTTTCGCGTCGGCGGCAGGTCGGCGGCGACCTGCATGATGCTCTCCAGCATGCGCGCAATGGCCGGCGAGGCCAGTCGGCGATAGCGGTGGCGCCCCTGCCGCTCGACGGCGAGCAGGCCGGCGGTCGTCAGGCGGGCCAGGTGGCCGCTCGCCGTCTGCGGCGTGACGCCGGCGGCGCGTGCCAACTCCCCGGGCGTGCAGCATGGCGGCCCGCGCCGGGTCGCCGGCCAGCGCGGCGATCTCCGCGAAGCGGTTGTGACTGGTCATGTAACGGGTTCTCCCTGGTGCGGCCGATCGACTGTCGCGCGAATGGCCGGGCGAATGCTTCGGCCGCCAGCGTAACATCGGGCGCGGTCGGCGAGCAGCTTCGCGCCATGTCGATCCTCTGCCGCGAGCGCCTGATCCGACCGTTTGGCCGTGGCGCGGGCCTCTTGCGCTGCTGGTGGCGCCGCGCGCGCACCCGCCGGCAGCTGCGCGCGCTCGACGCCCGGCTGCTCGACGACCTCGGCCTGACCGAAGACGATCGCCGGTGCGAAGGCGCCAAGCGCTTCTGGGAGAAATGACGGGCCGGCCCGCCGGTCGCCTAGAGGATCTGGCTGAGGAACTCGCGTGTGCGCGGGTCCTTGGCCTCCTCGAAGAAGGTCTTGGGCGGGCCGTGCTCCACGATGACGCCGCGGTCGGTGAAGTAGATGTGGTCGGCGATCTCGCGTGCGAAGCCCATCTCGTGGGTGACCAGCAGGCAGGTCATGCCCTCCTCGGCCAGCTCGCGGATGGTGATCAGCACCTCGCCCACGGTCTCCGGGTCGAGCGCGGAGGTGACCTCGTCGAACAGCATGATGTCCGGGTTCATGGCCAGCGAGCGGGCGATCGCCACGCGCTGCTGCTGGCCGCCCGAGAGCTCGCCGGGATAGGCGTCCTCCTTGCCTTCCAGGCGCACCTTCTTGATCAGCCGGTAGGCCCGCTCGCGCACCTCCCCCTTGTCCTGCTTGAGCACCTGGATCGGCGCCATCATGACGTTCTGCAGCGCGGTCTTGTGCGGGAAGAGATTGTACTGCTGGAACACCATGCCGACCTTCTTGCGCAGCGCCAGCTTGTCCAGCTTGGGGTCGTTGACCTCCTGGCCCTCGACCTTGATCGAGCCTTTCTCGATCGGCACCAGGGCGTTGATGCAGCGCAGCAGCGTCGACTTGCCCGAGCCCGAAGGCCCGATGATGCAGATCACCTCGCCCTTCTTCACGTCGAAGGTGATGCCCTTGAGCACCTCCGTCTCGCCGAAGCTCTTGTGCACCTCCTGGAGGCGCACGATCGGCTGGTCCGGCGTCCAGGGCACCGGCGGCTCGGCGTCGCGGCTGACGGCCTCAGAGCTTGACGGCATAGCGCAACTCCAGCTTCTGCGTGTAGCGGGCGATCGGGTAGCAGTAGGCGAAAAACAGCAGCATGACCGCGCCGTAGAAGGGAACCAGGAATTCCGGACGGTTCTCGGCGGCGAGCGCGCGCTGGGTCAGCGTCATCACGTCGGCGACGCCGACCACCGACGCCAGGACGGTCGCCATGGTCAGAATCGCGTAGAGGTTCATCCAGGGCGGCAGCATGCGCTTGACGCACTGCGGCAGGATGATCTGCCACAGCGTCTGTCGGCGGGTGAAGGCGAGCGATTCCGAGGCCTCCCATTGGCCCGAGGGAATCGACTGTACGGCGCCGCGCACGATCTCCGAAACGTTGGCCATGACCGGCAGGGAGAGCCCGATGACCGCCTTGATCCAGTCCGGGAAGGGAATGGTCAGGCCCGCGACGCGAAATTCGAACGGCAGCAGGAACATGCAGAAGAACAGAAGCACCAGCCAGGGCGCATTGCGGAAGAACTGGGTGACCGCCCAGCTGCTGCCGCGCACTGGCGCGATGAGGGAGATCTGCATCAGGCCGAGCAGCGTGCCGACGACCGTGCCGATGCCCATCGACAGAAAGCTGATCGCGATGTTGAAGACGAAGCCGGAGAGCAGCACCGGCGACCAGCGCCAGAGGGCCGCAAAAACGCTCTCCTGCGCGGCGGTTCCCGCCTCCTGCGCCCACGACAGGCCGCCCCACGCCACGATCGCCGCCGCCAGAGCCAGTCCGTGCCATGCGCGCAGGCGCAGCCGCGGCGCGCCGACGAGGCGCTCCTGCGCGGCTTCGGCGCGCAGCCGCGCGACCGCCGGCAGCAGGACCGGAAGGTCGGTCGAGCCATACAGCGCGCGGCCTGCGGGCGCCCGGCTCACGTGCCGAACCCCGGCAGGCGTAGGGCGCGCTCCCAGCGGTCCATGACCCAGACCAGGGCACCGACCAGGAAGACATAGGCGAACAGAAGGAACACCATCATCTCCGGGACGTTCAGGCTGTCCGACCAGATCTGGTTGGCGACGTAAAGCATTTCCGGCACGGCGATGGCATAGGCGAGCGTGGTCGTCTTGACCAGGTTGACCAGGTTGTTGTTGAGCGCCGGGAGGCAGACCCGCAGCGCAAGCGGCAGGACCACGTGCCAGTAGACCTGCAGGCGGTTATAGCCGAGCGCCTCGGCGGCCTCGACCGTCGAACGCGGCACCGCCTCGACGCCGGACCTGAAGATCTCGACATTGAAGGACCCGGCAAAGAACGACAGCGAGATGATCGCCCAGTGCCAGTTGCTCAGCACCGGCTCCATGATGCCCCACTCGTTCTCCAACCGGGGCATCAGGCTGCCGAGCGCGAAGAAGAAGAAGTAGAGCTGAACCAGCGGCGGCGTGTTGCGAAAGAGCTGTATGTAGCCGTTGACGATGCGCCGGGTCCAGCGCAGCGGCGAGCCCTGCAGCCAGGCGCCGACCACGCCGATGATCACCGACAGCGCGAGGCAGATGGCCGACAGCAGAATCGTGTTGAAGAAACCGCGAACCATGCGGTCGCGGTCATAGTCGTCGTAGACGATCGTCAGGTTGATCCCGTAGGCCTCGTTCAGCCAGCGGAAGAACTCGATGATCTCGTGCACTACGCTGCTCCGTCGTCGGGCAATACGCGACGCCTAGTCGCGCCGGCCGGCGCAAACGCCGGCCGGCGGCAACCCGATCAGCTTGTGCGGGCGACGACTAGTCGGCCGTGGGCACGAACTTCAGGAAGTCCTCGTGCATGCGCCGCGTGAACGGCACCGGCTCGAGACCGTACTTCTTCTCCAGCTCGATGATGCGGCCGTTGATGTGCCAGTCGACCACCATGCCGGACATGAAGCGGGCCATGCGCTCCTCGCCGTTCTTGACGGCCACGCCCCAGGGCGCATCGTCGATGGTTTCGAGCGGCATCTCGTACTCTGCCCACTCGGCCTCCTGCAGCCGCGAGGCCAGGAAGCTGTCATCGTAGACGAACGCGGCGCAACGGCCCTGCTTGAGCGCGTTCAGCGCCTCGCTCGTGCCGGTGAAGCCGATAATGTCCGCGCCGAACTCCTCCTCTGTCTTCCGGTTGTAGAAGGCCCCCTGCACGCCGCACACCGGAACGCCGTCCAGGTCCTGCCACTCGTCGAACTCGCTGGTCTTGCGCGCCAGGATGTTGGTGCCCGACGAGTAGTAGTCGGGGCTGATGATGTCGACGACGCCACGCCGCTCGGCCGTGTCGGTCATGGTCGCGATCATTAGATCGATCTTGCCCTGGTCGAGGAACTGCATGCGGTTCGAGGCGACAACTGCGACCAGCTCGAGATCGACGCCGAGGACGTCCGCGACGTCCTGCGCCAGATCGGGCTCGATGCCTACGATCTCGCCATCGCTGCTGAGGTACCCATAGGGCTTGTAGTCCGCCTTCACGCCGACCACGATCTTGCCCCGTTCCGCGATATCGTCCATGACGTCGGCGGCAGCCGGCGCGATGGCCAGTCCGACCGCGGTGGTGGCCAGCATCATGCGGCCGAAAAATCTCTTCAGCATCTTGTCGTCTCCCTCATCTTCGAATCGTTGGGTCCTTGAGCCACCATACCGCGCGCTGCATGGGCGGCCGGACTCGCGAACTTAGGCCGACACGTCCCCGTATGCCGGCCGTGCCTAGGGCAGCCTGCCGG
>CAZDBC010000213.1:0-4054 GCA_964503295.1 uncultured Kiloniellaceae bacterium
ACCTACAACTACGTCGAGCTGCCCGAGCAGCCGACCATCGCCATCGTGCCCGGTGCGCCGGCGCGCTGGGTCGCGGTGCTGCCGACCCTGCGCCGGGCCGGCGAGCCCTTCGACCTGCGCCTCAAGGGGGAGGACAAGTGGGGCAATCCGAGCGACCGCTGCGACGCGACCTTCACCCTCAAGGCCAGCCGGCCGGTCGCCGGCCTGCCCGAGCGGGTCACCTTCGCGCCCGGCGACTTCGCCCAGGTGATCGGGGGACTCTCGGTCGCCGAGCCGGGCGATCTCACCATCGCGCTGCTCGACGAGACCGGCGCGGTGGCCGCCGAGTCCAACCCCTTGCGCATCGCCGCCGAGGCGGAGCTCCTGCCCTACTGGGGCGACCTGCACGGCCAGTCGGAAGAGACCATCGGCACCAACTCGGCGCGCGACTTCTACCTCTTCGCGCGCGACCGCGCCTTTCTCGACGCCTGCAGCCACCAGGGCAACGACTTCCAGATCACGCGCGCGTTCTGGCGCCACCTCAACGCGCTGTCCGCCGAGTTCACCGAGGACGGCCGCTTCATCGTCTTTCCCGGCTACGAATGGTCGGGCAACACGGGGCTGGGCGGCGACCGCAACGTGCTCTACCGCAAGGAGGGCGGGCCGCTGCACCGCTCCTCCCACGCGCTGGTCGAGGATCTCTCCGACGTCGAGACCGACGCCCATTCGGCCGAGGCGCTGTTCCACGCCCTCAAAGGTCAGGACTGCGTCGTCTTCGCCCACATCGGCGGGCGCTACGCCGACATCGCCATGGCCCACGACGTGCGCCTGGAGCGCGCGGTCGAGGTGCACTCGGCCTGGGGCACCTTCGAGTGGCTGATCCACGACGCCTTCGAGCAGGGCTACCGGGTCGGCATCGTCTCCAACAGCGACGGCCACAAGGGCCGGCCCGGCGCCAGCTATCCCGGCGCCACCCTGTTCGGCGCCTACGGCGGCCTGACCTGCATGCTGGCACCCGCCTTCACCCGCGACGGCCTGCTGGAGGCGCTGCGCAAGCGCCACCACTACGGCACCACCGGCAGCCGCATGATCCTCGACGTGACGGCGCGCTTCGAGACCGAGGCCGAGCTGTTCGAGGAGGACCCCAACCTGGGGCCGACCGGCAGCCGCCCGACGCAGCGCGCCATGATGGGCGACATCCTCAGGAGCGGCGATGCCGAGGTGACCCTGACGGCCGAGGTGGTCGCGCCGGCGCCGATCGAGCGCATCGAGCTGCGCAACGGCCTGGAGACCCTGGAGACCATCCGCCCCTACGCAGAGAGCGATCTCGGCCGGCGCATCCGGGTGATCTGGGAAGGCTCGGAATACCGCGGCCGCGGCCGCCAGACCGTGTGGGACGGGCACGCGACCCTGGCCGGCAACCGCTTCGCGCGCCTCGCGCCGATCAACTTCTACAATCTCGACAAGCGCTTCGAGCAGAGCGGCGACGGCCGGCTCGACTGGACCGCGCTCACCACCGGCGGTTTCGGCGGCTTCGACGCCTGGCTGGCCGAGCCTGCGGCGGGCGCGCTTTCGATCGACACCGCGCTGGTCAAGACCGAGCTGCGGATCGCCGACATCGGGCCGGAGGACACGGCCTTCGAGGCCGGCGGCATCGGCCGGCGCATCCGCGTGTTCCGCCTGCCCGACGACAACCCGCACAAACGACTCGCGTTCGAGCGGCGCGTGCGCCTCGCGCCCGGCCGCGACAACGCGCTCTATCTCTGCGTCACCACCGAGGACGGGCACCAGGCCTGGACCAGCCCGATCTATATCTTCGACGGCGGCTGAGCGGTCAGAGCTTCTTCGGCCAGGTGTCGGTCAGGCGGTAGCCGTCCGGCCAGGGGTCGTCGGGGTCGAGCATGTGCTGGTGCGTGCCGGTGAGGTAGGCGCGCCCGGCGATGCTGGGCACCACCGCAGGCCGGCCGGCCAGGCTGGTCGTCTCCAGGATCGCGCAGTCGAAGCGCGAGTCGATCACCGAGACGCCGACGAAACGCTCGCCCACCGCCAGCTCCCCGCGCGCGTGCAGCACCGCCATGCGCGCCGAGCAGCCGGTGCCGGTCGGCGAGCGGTCGACCTTGCCGGGCTGGACGACGACCGCGTTGCGGCCGTGTTTGACGCCGTCGCGCAGCTCGAGGGGGGCTGCGATCTGGCAGAAGGAGATGTGATCCCACTCGGGGTTCTCGGGATGGGCGAAGCCGAGCTGGGCATTGGCGGCATGGGTGATGCGCACGCCGACGCTGGCGAGATCGGCCGCCTCGTCGGGGGTCAGCGCAAAGCCCAGCGCCGGCGCGTCGGCGATCACGAAGCTGTCGCCGCCGTAGGCGGTGTCGACCCGCAGGGTGCCGAGCCCCTCGACCTCCAGTGCGGCGTCCAGGCGGTCGGCGAAGGAGGGGACGTTGCGCACCTCGACCCGCGTAACCCTGCCGTCGGCGCAGCGCGCGCGCACCCCGATCAGGCCGCCCGGCGCCTCCAGGGTCAGCAGGGTCTCCGGTTCGGTCATGGGCAGGATGCCGGTCTCAAGAAGCACGGTGGCGACGCAGAGGCTGTTGGAGCCGGACATCGGCGGGGTGTCCTCGGGCTCCATGATGATGAAGCCCATCTGCGCGCGCGGGTCCTTGGGCGGCACCAGCAGATTGACGTGGCGGAAGACGCCGCCGCGCGGCTCGTTGAGCAGGAAGGCGCGCAGGCGCCCGTCCTCGGCGACGTGGCGCGACTGCTGCCACAGGGTCTCGCCGGGCGGCGGCGCGACCCCGCCGACGACGACGTCGCCGACCTCTCCTTCGGCGTGGCAGGAGACGACGTGAATCACCTTGGCGCTGCGCATGGACGGGTTTCTTTCGTTCAGGCGCGGTAGACGGCGACCGGCTCGCCGAGCGCGGCCGCGATCGGTTCGACGCCCAGGCCAGGCGCGCCGCTAGCGGCCATGCGCCCGGCGTCGCGCCGCGGCGCGCCCTCGGCGATGCTCACCGTGACGTAGCTGTTGAAGTCGGTCGCCGAGAAGCGGTAGCGCTCGGGCGTGGAGTGGGCGAGGTGCGCGATGGCCGCGGTGACGATGTCGCCGCCCCAGGAGTCCTCGAGGGTCATGGGGATGCCGAGCGCGACGCAGAGGTCGCGCAGCTGGCGCGCCTTGGTCAGCCCGCCGACCTTTGAGATCTTGATGTTGACCGCGTCCATGGCGCGGTCGGCCTGGGCGCGCAGCAGGGCCTCGATGCCGTCGATGTTCTCGTCGAGAATGAACGGCAGGCTGATGCGCTCGCGCACCGACAGGCACTTCTCGTAGGCCGCGCAGGGCTGCTCGATGAAGACGTCGAGGTCGGCGACCGCGTTGGCGACGCGCAGGGCGTCGCCCGAAAGCCAGCCGGTGTTGGCATCGGCGACCAGGGTCTCGCCAGCGGCGAGCACGGCCGCGACGGCGCGGATGCGGGCGATGTCGTCGGCGACCGCGCCGCCCACCTTGAGCTGGAACTTGCGGTAGCCTTCCTGCCGATAGCCGGCGACATTGTCGGCCATCTCGCCGGCGGGACGCTGGCTGATCGCCCGGTAGAGCTCGACCGCATCGCCGAAGCGTCCGCCCAAGAGCTGAAGCAGCGGCTGACCGGTCGCCTTGCCCAGGATGTCCCAGCAGGCCATGTCGAGCGGCGACTTGACGTAAGGGTGCCCGAGCAGGGCGCGGTCCATGACCAGGTTGATGCGCGCCAGCGCGGTCGGATCCTCGCCCAGGAGGTGCGGCGCCAGCTCGGCGATCCCGGCCCGGGCGCCGGCCCCGAAGGCGGGCAGGTAAAAGGGGCCGAGCGGGCAGACCTCGCCGTAGCCGGTGATGCCCTCGTCGGTTGCCAGCGCGACCACCGTGGAATCGAAGACCTCCACATACTTGCCGTCTGCCCAGGCGTAGCGCCCTTCCTTGAGCGGCAGATCCACCTGGTGGACGCGCACCTCGACGATCTTCATCGGTCAGCTCCCAATAAGAACAAGGCGGTTTCAGTCCGCGGCGGCGCGCTGCGCGCGCAGAAACGACAGCAGGTCGTGTTCGGCG
>CAZDBC010000213.1:4064-6160 GCA_964503295.1 uncultured Kiloniellaceae bacterium
GATGTGCGCGCGCAGCAGGGCGCAGGCCGCGTCGACCTCGCCGTACCGGCAGTGCTCGATCAGCTTGCGGTGCTCCTCGCTCGCGTGCGCCTTGCCGTGGGCCAGGATGACGTGCAGCCGGGTGTAGCGCTCCGCCTGGTAGTGCAGGGTCTGCAGGAACTGCATGGTGCGCTCGCGCCCGGCCGGCCGATAGAGCGCGGCGTGCAGCGCCCAGTTGTAATGGCCGAGCTCGCCGACGTCGCCGCCGGCCTCGTGCAGTGCCCGGTCGAAGGCGCGGGCGTTCTGTTCCGCCGCGGCGATGTCGGCCTCGGTCAGCCGCGGGATGGCGCGGCGCAGGATGTCGGGCTCGAGCAGGGCGCGCAACTGGCACACCTCCTCCATGGCGTCGGGCGACAGCGACGTGACCTCGGCGCCCCGATGGCGGCTGAAGCTGACCAGGCCCTCGGCCTCGAGCTGCTTCAGCGCTTCGCGCACCGGCATGCGGCTGACGTCGTACTCGGCGGCCAGGATCTCCTGGCGCAGCTGCTCGCCCTCGCCGATCTCGCCGCGCAGGATGCGCCGCCTGAGGTCGCGCGCGACGGCCTCTGGTATGCTGGTTCGTTCGATCGGTCGTACCGCCATGGCGGGCTCTAGCGGATCTGGCGTAGGAACTGCCGGGTGCGCGGCTCCCGCGGATTGTCCAGGACCTGGGACGGCGGTCCGGATTCGCAGATCACGCCCTCGTCGAAGAAGACGATGCGGTCGGCGATCTCGCGCGCGAAGCCCATCTCGTGCGTGACGCAGGCCATGGTCATGCCTTCCTCGCGCAGCATGCGCAGGGTATCCAGCACCTCGCCGACCAGCTCGGGGTCGAGGGCGGAGGTGATCTCGTCGAACAGCATGTAGCGCGGCTTCATGGCCAGGGCGCGGGCGATCGCCAGGCGCTGCTGTTGGCCGCCGGACAGGGCGGAGGGATAGACCTCCGCCTTGTCGGTCAGCCCGACGTGCTTGAGCTGGGCCATGCCCATGTCGCGCGCCTCGCGCCGCCCCATGCCGAGCACCTTGCGCGGCGCCAGCGTCACGTTCTCCAGCGCGGTCAGATGGGGGAAGACGTTGTACTGCTGGAAGACGATGCCGATCTTGCGGCGCAGCTTGTTGAGATCGGTCCCGGCGGCGAAGACGTCGATCCCGTCGACCTCGATGCGGCCGGACTGGATCGGCTCCAGGCCGTTGATGCATTGCAGCAGGGTCGACTTGCCCGAGCCGCTGGCGCCGATGATGACCACCGCCTCGCCGTATTCCACCGCCATGGAAACCCCGCGCAGCACCTCGAGCTTGCCGAAGGATTTATGGACGTCCTCGATTCGGATCATCGGCTACATCGCGTAACGGGGTTTCAGGCGGCCGCTCAGCTTCGAGATCGGATAGCCGAGGGCGAAGTAGAAGACGCCGGCGCCGACCAGCACCAGCAGCGGCTCCTGGGTCCGGTTGATGATAATCTGGGACGCGCGCAGCAACTCGATGTAGCCGATCACCGCGACCAGCGAGGTGTCCTTCATCAGGCCGAGCACGAGGCCGATCCAGGCCGGCAGCACGATGTTGGTGCCGAGCGGCAGCACCACGTAGCGCAGGTCCTGCCAGGAGGTCATGCCGAGCGAGCGCGCGGCCTTGCGCGTCATCTTCGGCACTGCCTGGATGCCGCCGCGCACCACTTCGGAGACGTATGCCGCCATGTAGAGCGACAGGGCGATCACGCTGATCTCGAAGACCGACACGTTGAAGCCGAGGATGCCGACGCCCGAGCTCCACAACACGAACTGGATCAGCAGCGGCACCGAGCGAATGGCGTCGGTGATGAAATTGACCGGCACCGTCAGGACCCGGGCGGGCAGGGTCTTGATCCAGCCGAAGACGAGGCCGAGGGCGGTGCCGATCACGGTGCCCCAGAGGGTCAGCCAGAGGGTGTGGCCCGCCCCCTCCAGCATGAACCAGAGATCGTGGATCGTCAGCGAGGAGAAGATGGTCTGCTGCACGGCCGGCCTCAATAGCGGAAGAAGCGCGCGCCGATGCCGCGCGAGATCAGGATGATCGCCTTGGCCATGACGTAATAGCCGAGC
>CAZDBC010000214.1:0-6156 GCA_964503295.1 uncultured Kiloniellaceae bacterium
CGGTTCCGGTTGGGGCTCCATGCCGGGCTTGCCGCGCGTGAACCACATCCAGGCCAGCGCGAGGACCAGAAGGGCCACGAAGGGGATCGCGAAGATCTCCTCGTAGCCGACCATGGCCAGGAAGCCGACCAGCGTCACCACCGTATAGACCCAGCGCTCCCCGCTGGTCAGCAGGCGGAAGAGATAGCCGTAGGCAGCGATCGACACCGTGACCTGGAGCGCGAGGGTCAGGGCCAGCGGCGGCACCACCGCCCAGGTCAGGTTGGGAAAGGACATCAGCTCCGGATGGTAGACGAAGGCGAAGGGAATGATGAAGGTGGTGACCGCCAGCTTCATGGCGTCGAGCGCAGTGCGCAGGAAACTGGCTTGCGACAGCTTGGCTGCGGCCAGCACGCTGACAGCGATTGGCGGCGTCAGCGTCGAGAACACGGCAAAGTAGAACACGAAGAAGTGCGCCTGCAGGGCCGCAATGCCCAGCTCCTGGAGGAAGGGTGCGAGCGCCAGGGCGACCACGATGTAGGCCACCGGCGTCGGCAGGCCCATGCCCAGGATCAGCGAGATCACCATCGCGCCGAGCAGCAGGATGATCATGGTGTCGGGCAGGATCTGGACCAGGGCAACGCCCAGGCGGCCCGACAGGTTGGTGGTCAGGATCGCCTGGCCGAGCGGGCCGACCGCGATCAGCAGCAGGGACAGGATCGAGACCAGGACCAGCCCCTCCTCGAGCGCGTCCAGGAACTCCCTGGCCTTGGGCCGGTAGCGGCCCTGAAACAGAGACAGCGTCAGGGCCACCAGGATGCCGGCAAGACCGGCCAGAGACGGCGACACGTAGTTGAGCAGCAGCAGCAGCACGACCCCGAAGGAGACCAGGAAGGCCGGCAGCATGCGCAGAACCAGGACGCGGTCCGCCTGTTCGGTCAGGCGCGGCAGTTTGTTGCCGCTGGCATAGACCAGGACGCCGATGATCGTGCCGGAGAGAAACAGCAAACCGGGAATGAGCGCCGACAGCGCCACGTCGATGTAGGGCACGTTGAGGAAGGCCGCGATGACGAAGCCGGCCAGTCCCAGGATCGGCGGCATGATCTGGCCCGAGGTCGAGGCGACCGCCTCGATCGCGCCGGCCATGCTCGGCCGAAAGCCGTGGCCCTTCATCATCGGAATCGTGAAGCGCCCGGTCATCACCACGTTGGAGACTGCCTGGCCCATGACCGAGGCGACGATGCCGCTGCCGATCAGCGCCGGAAAGGCCGCGCCGCCGGTGACGTGCCGCCCGCTCAGCTTGCCGACCTCGATGACCATCCTGAGCATGCCCAGGCCAAGCAGCACGGCGGCGTAGAAGATCAGGAAGTAGATGCTGTCGGCGGCGACCTGGGCCAGCCAGAAGAAGCCCTGGTTGGTGCCCAGAGCGACGTAGTTGATGATGAAGTTGGTGTCGTACTCAGGGTGTGCGAACAGCACGTTGTCGATCAGGTGGCCGTAGAAGAAGTAGATAATGGAAGCGGCAACGATGCTGGTCAGCAGCGGCCCCCAGTGCAGCCAGGTGAGAATGAGAACCCCGGCGATGAAGACGAAGCCTATCTGGATATCGCCGGGCTCGTAGAACGGCTGGATCATCTCCAGGCGCAGGGCGTGGAAGCGCACGTAGCCAGCGCCGGCACCGGCGACCAGCAGCCCGATCACGGCGGCGATCAGGCGCGGCAGATAGGCCCGCGGGCGCGCGCCGGTGAGCGCCGCGTCGATGCACTGGCGGATCGCCAACAGGCCCGCCATGACGACGATGGCCAGCACGAAGTTGGCGTAGTGCTGCGAGGAGCTTCGAATGAAGCCGAAGACGTTGAGGCCGATGTAGAAGGTCAGGATCGCGCCCGTGGCCCAGAAGGGTAAGCTGACGGCGCGTCTTGCGACGGTCCAGGTTCGAGTCATCGCCCGATCGTCAGGTCACTGCGGTTGGAGACGGCATCGCGCTGCGGCGAGGGTAAGCGAACCCCGACGCGGCCGGAAACGGCCGCGTCGGGGCGTTGGCGCCTCTCTCGCGCTCAGCCTTCGGGGTAGGTGACCGGGACCGATCCCTCGCGAAGCTCCCAGATGCCGAGCTCCTTGAGGGCCTGGATGGCACCCGGATGGGTGTTCTCCTCGGTCAGGCCGTCGACCATCATCGCCGGCGTGAGCATGCCCCACAGCGGGCTCAGCCCCTTCATCTCGTCGGCGTACTTGTGCGCCGCCTTGACGAAGTGATAGGCGGCCTCCTCGTCGAAGTTCGGATGCACCGCCTTGTAGCCGCGGTTGAAGCCGATCAGCAGGTCGGTTTCCTGCTGCGGCATGGTGCCGGCCTTGACGTTCATGGTGACGAAGGTCGTGCCGAACTTCTCGTTCACCCTGTCGACCGCCTCCTGGTCGAGCGGAATGTAGTGCAGATCGATGCCCGAGGCCTCCAGGGTGCGCAGCGGACCGGTGTTCAAAACGAACTCCTGCTTCGGCTCGGTGCCGAAGCCGGTAACCGTGACGTCCGTGGTGCCGTCGATCAGCTGCTGGGTCAGTGCGCCCGGCGGCATGTGCCGGATGTCGGAGTTCTCCGGCGTGACCCCGTAGCCGTGCTCGAGGATCAGACGGGCGAAGAAACCCCAGTCGCTCTGGCTGCGCAGGCCGAGCGAGATGCTCTTGCCCTTCATGTCGGCCGGGGTCTTGATGCTCGGGTCGGTGGTCACGAAGAACTTGCCCTGGGCCCAGTAAGCCTCGCCGTGCAGCAGCTTGAACTTGATCGGCACCGGCTCGGGCAGAAACTCCTTGAGCTCGGGCGTGCCGCCGCTCATGGCGAGCTGGATCACCGTGTCCTCGGTGCCGAAGACCGTGTTGTTCCAGCGCTTCTCCTCGGCCATGGCGCGAACGTTGTACATGTAGCCGGGCGTTTCCTGGGCGGCGACCACGATCGGCTCGTTGTTCTTGGCCATGATCGTGCCGAAGATGGTGTTGCCCTCGACCACGCCGCAGCCGAAGGGGCAACTCAGAATCGGAATGATCTTGGAGCCCTGGGCCTGGGCGGGTGCGCCGGCGAAGGCCAGCGGCAGAATGGCGGCGGCGCCGGCAAGGGCGCGCAGGAATGGTCGTCTCAACATCTTTGGGATCCTCCCTATCGTCCTGTGCCGCGGGTTCGGCGCTTGTTTCGATGCTGCCCGACGGCAGCGGATCTGTCCCGTAGCGGGATGATATTGCATCAAGCCGGTTCCACTATGCAATACGATTGATTTCATTTTCGCTCAAGGCCATGATCGTCGGAAGCGCGCATGCGGCCGCCCGGAGCCTGGCAGACGGGTTTTAGCGTGGCGTGCCCGGCGCAAGCGTCCCGCCGGTCCGCAAGAAACCGAATCCGTACCAGGGGAGGATGACATGAAACCGAACATGACGAATCCGGGGAAGGTAATTATCACGGTCGCCACCACCGGCGGTTTGCACGGCAAGGAGGCCAATCCGGCACTGCCCGAGCAGCCGGACGAGATCACGCGCAATTTCCAGGACTGCTACAACGCCGGCGCCTCGGTCGCCCACATTCACGTCCGCGACAAGCAGGGCCGCACCTCGAGCAACCTCGAGACCTATCACGAGGTGCTCGACGGCATCATGAGCCGCTGCCCCGGCATGATCACCCAGGTCGGCAACGGCATCGGCATCTGGTTCGACGACGACGGCATCGGCAAGCCGTTCCCCGAGGACGAGCGCATGGCCCTGCTCGACATCCAGCCGCAGCCGGACATGCTGACGGTCAACGCCGGCACCTTCCACTTCGACCACAAGGGGCAGGAGTGGCTGTTCGCCAATTCGAAGAAGTGGAACAGCCAGTTCATCGAGGGCTGCAAGTATCGCGGCATCGCCAACGAGATCGAGGTCTACGACCTCAGCCACATCGAGAACGCCCTCGAACTGGCGAACAAGGGCGTCATCGAAGGACCCATGCACTTCAGCTTCGTGATGGGCATCCGCGGCGGCATCCCGGCCAGCGCGGCCAACCTGCTCGCCATGCTCGACGCCATCCCCGAGGGCTCAAGCTGGCAGATCGTCAGCATCGGCAAGCACCAGCTGCCGCTAAGCACCATGGCGGTCGCGCTCGGCGGCAACATCCGCGTCGGCATGGAGGACAACGTCTACTACAGCCACGGCGTGCTGGCCGAGAGCAACGTCCAGCTGGTCGAGCGCGCCGTGCGCATCGTGCGCGAGCTCGGCCGCGAGGTGGCGACCCCGGAAGAGGCGCGCGAGATGCTGCACATGCCGCCCTCGCCGCAGACGCGGGCCTGACCCGCACCCGCGCGACGCCCGCCGAAAAAACGGGAGCGAAGCGGCATGAGCGATCCCCTGTTCGACGTGGCCGGCCGTGCCGTGCTGGCCGCGGGCGGCGCCGGCGGCCTCGGCAAGGCGCTGGCCGCGGCCCTCGCCGAGCGCGGCGCGCGCGTTCTGGTCGCCGACGTCTCGGCCGAAGCCGCGCGCGCGGTCGCCGAGGCGCTGCCCGGCGCAGGCCACGGCGCCTGCGTCCTCGACGTGCGCGACGAGGCGAGCTGCCGCTCCGCGGTCGCGCAGGCCGTGGCCGACTTCGGCCGGCTCGACGTGCTGCTCAACTGCGTCGGCATCTTCCGCACCGCGCCGGCCCTCGATCTGCCGGCGGCCGACTTCGAGGACAGCATCGCCATTAACCTGACCGGCGCCTTCTATCTGGCGCGCGCCGCGGCCCGGCCGATGATCGAGCGGGGCAGCGGGCGCATCGTCACCCTCGCCTCGGTCTCCAGCGAGGTGGTCAACCCGGAGTATGCCGCCTACGCCAGCAGCAAGGCGGGGCTTGCCCACCTGACCCGCGTGCTGGCGCTCGAATGGGCGCCGCACAAGGTCACGGTCAACGCGATCGGCCCGGCCGTGGTGCCGACGCCCCTGGCCGAGGACTTCCTCAAGAAGTCGGGCAAGTACGACTACCAGATGAGCCGCATACCGCTCGGGCGCTTCTGTACCGCCGAGGACCTGGTCGGCACCGCCCTGCTGCTCGCCGCGCCGGCCGGCGAATTCATCACCGGCCAGACCATCTACGTCGACGGCGGCCGCACCCTGTTGTAGCCGGGCCCGCTCAATCCGGGCGGATGACGAACAGCGGCTGGTTGAACTCGACCAGCGCGCCGTCGTCGGCGACGATCGCCTCGACCACCCCGGCGGCCGGCGACTCGATGGTGGTGTAGAGCTTCATCACCTCGATCAGGCCGAGCGGGCCCCAGCCTCGACCGACGGGACGGCCTGCAACGCGGCCGTCGGCGAATTTCGCGCCATATGTTGCGGGCCCATAGAGACCCAAGACCAAAAGGCTCTGCTGCAAGAGGCGCTGCCTGGTCAGACCTTACCGCGCTGACCCTCAGACTCGCCGCGTCAAAAACATCTAGTTTACCCCATGCATGAATGAGACCTTTCAGAATCTGCACCAATGCCGGAGCATGAATAGATGTTTATATGCGGTATTAACGGAATTGGTCTATAATTACGCTATTTCTTGATAGCATAAACTGGCCTAAATTCTGGAGGTGTCTGGTCAAAAGTTGGGAGAGCGTCATGGCAAACGAGATGGTCGGCAGTGTCGATCGCATAGATCCGAAGACGTTAAGGACCCTTCGGAAACGCAAGGCATGGTCACAGCGCGATCTGGCCGAGAGGTGCGAGTGCCGTACCGAACAGATCAGCCGCTGGGAACGCGGAAAGGAAAATCCGCAACCTCGGCTCCGTCAGAAGCTTTGCCGGGCACTGGGCGTCAGGTGGGAAGAGCTGACTCGACCGCTTCCCAATGAGCACCGTTCGAACATCGATGAAGCCCTGAAGAATGTACAGCTCAACACGCGGATCAACCTCCGCGAACGCAATGCGCTGACAATCGTGTGCCAGCGTTACGGCGTCCATCCCGGTGAGGTGATTGGCCTTGCGCCACTTCTGTTTCTGATCGCCGCCGAGCAGAGCCTTGCCTGGCGTAGTGAGCGCGCTGATGCAGTAGCGAGAGAGGCGGACGCATTGCCCGCACGGCTGCCCCACATCGAGCAGGAACTGCATATCGGTAGGGCTCGCATTGAGGACGCGATCAGTGCGGAGGAAAGGTCGATCGAAAGCTGTGACGTCTTCGGCAGACATCTGGAACTGGAGAAC
>CAZDBC010000215.1:0-6151 GCA_964503295.1 uncultured Kiloniellaceae bacterium
GCTTTGGCGGGCAGGCCTTCATTCCGGCGGTGATAGAGAAGATCCGCCGCGTCAAGGCGATGATCGGCGGGCGGCCGATCGACATAGAGGTGGACGGCGGCATCGGACCGGACAGCGCCGGGCAGGTGGTTGCGGCCGGCGCCAACGTGCTGGTCGCCGGCTCGGCGGTCTTCAAGGGCGGCAGCCGGCAGGCCTATCGCGACAACATTGCCGCCCTGCGCGCGGCGGCCGAGACGGCCGGCCCTGCCGTCGGGGCCGTCTCGACCGCGTAACGGTGTCCGCGCGCGGCCGGCCGGCGGCGCCGGCGTCGCGCATTTTTCAATCCACTAAACATTCGGCTTCGTCGATATGCGCAGAATTGCTGCACTGCAGCGACGAATCTCACTTTACGATTTTGTTTAGAAGGTAAACACTGCACCCCCTCGGCATGGAACCGAACCGGCCGACGACAAGACCGGGCCATTTGTCGAACCACGGCGCACCGCGCCATTGGAGGAAGGGAGGACACCCATGAGACATCTGTTCGCGGCGGCCGGTGCCGCCGCCCTTTCCATCGCCGCGCCGATGCTGTTCGGCGCGCCCGCGGCCGCCCAGGACAAGGAGCTGACGCTCTGCTGGGCCGCCTGGGACCCGGCCAACGCCCTGCAGGAGCTCGGCCGCGACTTCACCGCCCAGACCGGCATCCAGATGAACTACGAGTTCGTTCCCTGGACCAACTTCGCGGACCGCTTCCTGAACGAACTGAACAGCGGCGGAAAGCTCTGCGACCTGATGATCGGCGACAGCCAGTGGCTGGGCGCCGGCGCCGAGTTCGGCCACTACGTGAAGCTGAACGACTTCTTCGAGCAGGAAGGCATCAGCATGGACGACTTCCTGCCGGCCGCGGTCTACAACTACGCGACCTGGCCCAAGGGCGCAGAGGAGTACTGGGCGCTGCCGGCCATGGGCGACGCCGTCGGCTACGTCTACCGCAAGGACTGGTTCTCCCGTCCGGACATCCGCGAGGCCTTCCAGGCCGAGTACGGCCGCGAGCTGGCCCCGCCCGAGACCATGGACGAGCTGATGGAGGTGGCCCGCTTCTTCCAGGGGCGCGAGATCGACGGCCAGACGCGCTACGGCATCGCGCTCTACACCGAGCGCGGCTCCGAGGGCATCACCATGGGTGTGACCAACGCGCTCTATGCCTGGGGCGTGGAGTACGACAACCCGGACAAGCCCTACGAGATGGAGGGCTACATCAACTCGCCGGAGGCGGTCGAGGCGCTCGAGTTCTACAGGGAGCTCTACGAGTGCTGCACCCCGCCGGGCCATTCCGACGCCTACATGACGGCCAACCTCGACGCCTACAAGTCCGGCCAGACGGCGATGCAGATGAACTTCTTCGCCTTCTTTCCCGGCATAGCGAAGGACGAGGTGGTCGGCGGCGAGGTCTCAGGCTTTTTCGTCAATCCGCGCGCCAAGACCGAGGCCAGCGTGCTCGGCGGCCAGGGCATCTCGGTCGTCTCCTATTCCGACAAGCAGGACATGGCGCTCGAGTACATCAAGTGGTTCGCCCAGCCCGAGGTGCAGAAGCGCTGGTGGGCGCTTGGCGGCTACGCCGTCCACAATGCCGTGGTCGAGGACCCCGGCTTCCCCGAAAGCACGCCCTTCGCGGCGCAGTTCCTGGACGCCATGAGCAACGTGCGCGATTTCTGGCAGGAGCCCACCTACGCCGAGCTCCTGCAGGCGATGCAGCGCCGTGTCCACGACTTCGTCGTCGCCGACCGCGGCACGGCGAAGGAGGCGCTGGACAAGCTGATCGAGGACTGGAACTTCACCTTCGAATCGGTCGGCAAGAAGTAGCCGGCCGCCCGGCCGGCCGCCATCCGGCTGCCGGCCGGGCCTCCTTTGCCGATAGCGCCGCTCAGGCGCCGCGGCCCAGCACGCCGCGCGCCGACATCCGCGCCCTTGCCGGTGGAGCCCATGAGCACGCTCAGCGAGACGTCACGTAAGCCGCCCGACCTGGCGCAGCGTCGCGCCGGCACGGTGCCGGCCGCGCCGGCGCGGCGCGGGCTTTCGGATCGTGCGCTGGCCTGGATCTTTGTGACGCCGGTGGTCGTCCTGCTGCTGGCGATCAACATCTTTCCGCTGGTTTGGAACATCTGGCTGAGCTTCACCACCTACCGGGCCAACCGGCCGGGCATGGAGGTGCGCAACATCGGCACGGCCAACTACGAGCGCCTGCTCAGCCAGGAGGACGTCTGGCTGTCGCTGCAGCACACCGCCCACTTCGTGACCTGGTCGCTGTTCTTCCAGGTCCTGCTCGGCTTCGCGCTGGCCTGGCTGATCAACAAGAACTTCCGCAGCAACGGCCTGTGGACCACGATCATCGTGCTGCCCATGATGCTCTCGCCGGCGGTGGTCGGGACCTTCTGGACCTACCTGTTCCAGCCGCAGACCGGCATCTTCAACGCCATCGTCTCGCTGTTCACCGGCTCGACGCAGTTCTCGATGATCGCCGATGCGCAGCTCGCGCCTTGGGCGATCGTCCTGGTTGACACCTGGATGTGGACGCCTTTCGTGATGCTGATCTGCCTCGCCGGACTGCGCTCGGTGCCGCGCGATCTCTACGAGGCCGCCGAGGTCGACGGCGCCAGCTCCTGGCGGCAGTTCTACACCATCACGTTGCCGGTGGTCCTGCCGTTCCTGATGCTCGCGGTGCTGTTCCGCGGCATCGAGAATTTCAAGATGTTCGACATGGTGGTGGAGCTGACCTCGGGCGGCCCGGGCTCCGTGACCGAGCTGGCCAACATCTACCTCAAGCGGGAGGCCTTCGAGAAGTGGCGCACCGGCTATGCCGCGGCGCTCGCGGTTATTTTGTTCGTCACGGTGTTCGGCTTCGCCAACATCTACGTCAAGGTCTGGACCAAGGTGAAGCAGCGATGAGGCGGGAGACGCCATGAGCACGGCCGCCCACTCCATCGTCGAGCCGAGCGCGCGCGTCAAGACGCTGGCCGGGGTGCTGGTCGCGGTCTACGCGATGATCACCCTGATCCCGATCGTCTGGATCGTCATGACCGGCTTCAAGTCGCCGAGCGACGCGATCGCCTATCCGCCCAAGGTGATCTTCGAGCCGACGCTGGAAGGCTACGTCAACGTCTTCACGACCCGCTCGCGCCAGTCGGCCGAGTACATGGCCGGGCTGCCGCCGCCCGAGACCTGGTACGAGGAGCTCGTGCGCAAGCGCAACATGATCATCACCGGCCCCTCGCGCTTCGCAGACCGCTACATGAACTCGCTGATCATCGGCTTCGGCGCGACCTTCCTTACCGTCATTCTCGGCGTCATGGCGGCCTACGCCTTCTCGCGCTTCCGCGTGCCGCTGCGCGACGACCTGATGTTCTTCATTCTCTCGACGCGCATGTTCCCGCCGGTCGCGGTCGCCATTCCGATCTTCCTCATGTACCGCGAGCTCGGCCTGTCAGATACGCACCTGGGCATGATCGTGCTCTACACCGCGGTCAATCTCTCGCTCGCCGTGTGGCTGCTCAAGGGCTTCATCGACGAGATCCCCCGCGAATACGAGGAGGCGGCCATGGTCGACGGCTACAGCCGCTTCCAGGCCTTCCGCAAGGTGGTGCTGCCGCAGGCCAAGGCGGGCATCGCCGCGACCGCGATCTTCAGCCTGATCTTCAGCTGGAACGAGTACAACTTCGCGATCCTGCTGACCTCCGGCAACGCCCAGACGGCGCCGCCCTTCATTCCGCTGATCATCGGCGAGGGCGGTCTCGACTGGCCGGCGGTCTCGGCGGCGACCACGCTGTTCATCCTGCCGGTGCTGATCTTCACGGTGCTTCTGCGCAAGTACCTGCTGGCCGGCATCACCTTCGGGGCGGTCAGGCGATGAGCTCCCCGGGCACAGGGGAGGGCACGGGCCGCGCGCCGCGGGAGCGGCGCTGGCCGCGCTGGCTGCGCCGGGAGCCGCTCGAGGCCGTGGCCATGACCCTGATCGGCGTCGGCGTCGTCATGATGTGCCAGCCCTGGTCGATCGAGCTCTACGGCTGGTCGTTCCTCGTGGTGCTGACCGGCACGGTCGGCTTCCTGATCGTCAGCCATTTCCCGGAGTGAGCGGCGCGAGCATGGCCGAGATCGTCCTCCGTTCCCTGCGCAAGGCGTTCGACGACTTCGTCGCGGTCCAGAAGACCGACCTGACGATCCGCAATGGCGAGTTCTTCGCCCTGCTCGGCCCCTCGGGCTGCGGCAAGACGACGACCCTGCGCATGATCGCTGGGCTCGAGATGCCGACCTCCGGGCGCATCCTGCTCGACGGCGAGGACGTCACCGGCCTGCGCGCCGGCCGGCGCGACATCGCCTTCGTGTTCCAGCTCTTCGCGCTCTATCCGCACCTCAAGGTGAAGGACAACATTGCCTATCCGCTGCGCAGTCAGGGCATGCCGGCGGCCAAGCGGAAGCAGAGAATCGACGAGGTGGCCGGGGTGCTGCGCATCCGCCACCTGCTCGATCACAACATCTCCGCCCTCGCCGGGGGCGACCGGCAGCGGGTGGCACTGGCACGCGCCATGGTGCGCCGGCCCCGGGCCTTTCTGATGGACGAGCCGCTGGGCACGCTCGACGCCGAGATGCGCGGCGCCATGCGCGAGGAACTGCGCAAGCTGCACGACCGTATCGGCGCGACCTCGGTCTACGTGACCCACGACCAGGTGGAGGCCATGAGCATGGCCGACCGCATCGCCGTCATGGACGGGGGCCGGGTCCTGCAGGCCGCACCGCCAATGGAACTCTACAACAACCCGGCCACCGTGTTCGTCGCCAGCTTCGTGGGCGCACCGCCGATGAATTTCCTCGAGGTCGCGGGGCCGCTGGCGCCGGGCGCCGAAAGGGGGCGCCTCGCCGCCGAGGGCGCGCCCGAGGTATCGCTGCGCCCGCTGAAGGTCGACGCGCCCGGTCGGCACGTGCTGCTCGGGATACGGCCCGAGTACCTGAAGCTGGAGTCCGACGGGGAACTGCGCGGCAGCGTCTTCGCGACGGAGTACCTGGGGTCGCATCGTCTCGCGGTCGTCGACACGGTCGCCGGACAGCTCCGCGTGCGCATCCCCAAGAGCCGGCGGCTGGCGATCGGCGAGACCGTCGGGGTGGCGATCGATCCGGAGAAGACGATCCTGTTCGACGGCGAGAGCGGCCACGCGCTCAACCGGCTGGACGGCAGCCCGCAGCAGGTGGCGCCGCAGGCCCGAACCGGGCTTGCGGCCGGGAAGGCGGCCGATGGCTGAAGTTGTGCTCGACGGCATCGCCAAGGCGTTCGCGCGCACGCCGGCCGTCGCGGATCTGAGCTTCACGGTGCGCGACGGCGAGTTCTTCGTCCTGCTCGGCCCGACCGGCGCCGGCAAGACGACGACCCTGCGTCTCGTCGCCGGGCTGGAACGCCCCGATGCCGGCAGACTGTCGATAGACGGGCGCGACGCGCTGCCGCTGTCGCCGGCGCAGCGCGACGTCGCCTTCGTCTTCCAGCAGTACTCGCTCTATCCGCATCTTTCGGTCTACGACAACATGGCGTTCCCGCTGCGCGCGCCGGGCAAGGGCCTGTCGGAAGAGGAGATCCGTCAGAGGATCGAGTCGGTCGCGGCCAAGCTGCGCATCGAGCACAAGCTGGCCAACCGGGCGACACAGCTTTCGGGCGGCGAGATGCAGCGCGTCTCGATCGGCCGCGCGCTGGTGCGCCAGCCCGCCTGTTTCCTGATGGACGAGCCGCTGTCCTCGCTCGATGCCAAGCTGCGCGAGGAACTCCGGGTCGAGTTGAAGCACCTGCAGGTCGAGCTGGGCGCAACGATCCTCTACGTCACGCACGACCAGGTCGAGGCCATGACCCTGGCTGACCGGGTCGGTGTCCTGATCGAGGGGCGGCTGCATCAGGTTGACCGGCCGGATGCGGTCTACGACCGGCCGTGCGACATCGCGGTCGCTCAGCAGGTCGGCGCCTTGCCGGTCAATCTGTTGCCGGCGGCGCGTCTGGGCATCGAGGACTCGCCGGTCGGCACGCTCGCGATCCGGCCCGAGCACACGCTGGTACGCCCGGACGTATCGGCCGACCCGGCGGAGCGCCCGGCCCGGATCCTGCGCATCGAACGGCTCGGGCCGGAGGACGTGATCATGC
>CAZDBC010000216.1:0-6107 GCA_964503295.1 uncultured Kiloniellaceae bacterium
GATCAGCCGGAGCCGGTCGAGACGGAGAAGCCCGCCTGAAGCAATCCGGGCTCGACTGGACGGCGCTGGAACGTCCGGCAAGGGCATCCGGGGATGCTCGTGCCGCGGCGGGCGTAGAAGCAGACGTCAGAGCCGGCCGGGGCCGGCTGCCGTCAGCCAGGAGATCCACGATGTCCATGCGCCAGACTTTCCGACGTCGGTTCGTTCATCTCGTCATCGCAGGGGCCGCGATAAGCGGCGCCTCAGCCGCATCCGCCGCCAACGGCGGGCCGGCCCGCCTCTTCGAGCTTCTCGACCGCGACGGCGACGACCGGGTTACCCTCGCCGAAGTGCTCGAAGCGCGACAGGAGCGTCGTGCCCGTCTCGATCTCGACGGCGACGGCGCGGTAGAACAGGAGGAGTTCGTTGCCGGCGTCGACAAGTCCTTGGCCCGGCGCATCGATCGACTGGAGGAAAGCCAACGGCCACGCGCAAAGCGCATGCTCGAACGCCTCGACAGCGACGGCGACGGCCGTGTGTCCGAGACCGAACGCTCCGCCTGGGTCGGCCGGATGTTTGAACGGCTGGACACGAATGGCGATGCACGCCTGACGCAGGACGAGACGCGCGCCCGCGTCGAGCGCATGTTTGCGCGAGCCGACGTCAACGGAGACGGCGCGATCGACAGGCAGGAGGCCGCGCAGATGAGACGGAGGCACGGCCAAGGGCCGGCCCGGTAAGCCGGCGCGCGCCGCCTGCCTCTTGGTACGACGCTGCGCGGCTGCCTCCGCGATCCGCACAGCCCGCGCCTAACGGGGATTATCCCCGCAGCATTTCGTTATCCCCAGACTCTACGCTGGCCTGCTAGATTGGCTCGGCTATGGTGTCGCCCATGGAACGCTCGCTGAACCCACTGCATGCGCTGTCCGATCAGGATGGCGCGGACAACTACCGCACGCCACCAGTGAACTACGAAGCCGAGCAGGCCCTGCTCGGCGCAATCCTGGCCAACAACGCGGCCTACGAGAAGGTCTCTGACTTTCTGCAGCCGGTTCACTTCGCCGACGAGGTGCACCGGCGCATTTACGAAGCCTGCGGCAAACTGATCGAACGCGGCCAGGTCGCCAACGCGATCCAGCTCAAAAACCTCTTCGAGCGCGAGAACGCCCTCGCCGAAGTGGGTGGTGCGCAGTACCTGACGAAGCTGCAGGGCAACTACGTCACCATCATCAATGCGCTCGACTACGGGCGCACGATCCACGATCTCTACCTGCGCCGACAACTGATCGGTCTCGGCGAGGACGTGGTCAACGACGCCTATGATTTCGACCTGGAGCACGGCGCCCTTCAGCAGATCGAATACGCCGAGCAGCAGCTCTACAGTCTGGCCGAGGTCGGCCAGATCGAAGGCGGCTTCAAGAGCTTCAAGCTGGCTGTCACCGAAGCCATCACCATGGCCGAGCAGGCGTTCAAGCGTGACGGCCACGTCGTCGGCGTACCGACCGGCTTTCGCGATATCGACCAGATGCTCGGCGGGCTTCATCCGTCCGACCTGGTGATCCTTGCGGGGCGACCGTCAATGGGCAAGACGGCGCTCGCCACGAACATCGCTTACAATGCGGCCGCTTCGCGCCGGCGCGAGCTCGACGCGGAGGGCAACGAGATCGAACGGCCCGAGGTGGTCGCCTTCTTCTCGCTCGAGATGGCGGCGGCACAGCTCGCCACCCGCCTCATCGCCGAACAGAGCCACGTCAAGTCAGACCAGATCCGTCGCGGCGACATCCGCGACGAGGAGTTCGACCGCATCTTCCAGTGCAGCCGCATCCTGCACGCGTTGCCGCTGTTCATCGACGATACGCCGGCCTTGTCGATCGCCGCGCTGCGCACCCGTGCCCGCAGGCTCAAGCGCCAGCAAGGGCTGTCGCTGATCATAGTTGACTATCTCCAGCTCATGCAGCCGGCGCCGGGTCGGCGCAGCGACAACCGCGTCCAGGAAGTCTCCGAGATCACGCGCGGCCTGAAGGCGGTCGCCAAGGAGTTGAACGTGCCGGTGATCGCGCTCTCCCAGTTGTCGCGCCAGACGGAGCAGCGCGACGACAAGCGGCCGCAGTTGGCGGACCTGCGCGAATCGGGCTCGATCGAGCAGGATGCCGACGTCGTGCTGTTCCTCTACCGGGAAGAGTACTACCTG
This sequence comes from uncultured Kiloniellaceae bacterium, assembly GCA_964503295.1. Taxonomy (GTDB): domain Bacteria; phylum Pseudomonadota; class Alphaproteobacteria; order Kiloniellales; family Kiloniellaceae; genus CAZDBC01. The sequence goes on from CAZDBC010000216.1 coordinate 2,171, forward strand.
GAGCGCGAACGGCCCGGCCAGCGCGCCAACGAGAGTGACGAGAAGTTTCGCGAGCGCGAGACCAAGCACGAGCAGCTGCTCGAAGCGGCGCGCAACAAGGCGGAGGTCATCATCGCCAAGCAGCGCCATGGCCCGATCGGCACCGTTGAGCTGCAATTCACCGGCGAGTTCACCCGCTTCGACGATCTTGCCGACGAGCGCTACCTGCCCGATGCGCATTAGTCGGATGGCTCTGCCCTCTTCACCGGTGCCCCGGCGGGCCGCATTCTCCTGGTGAGCGGCGCGGACCAAGACATGGTGGCTGCCGCCGCCGCGCGGGCGGGCGGCATTCTCACCATCGATCTCGCGGCGGTAGCAGAGAACTACCGCCGGCTTCGCGAGGAGGTCCTGACCGCCCCGGCCTGCGCGGCGGTCGTCAAGGCCGACGGCTATGGGCTGGGCGCCGCACGCGTCGGTCCGGTGCTTGCACGCGCGGGCGCGCGCAGCTTCTTCGTTGCCCAGCTCGACGAGGGCATCGCCCTGCGTGCCGCTCTCTCAGCCTATCCGATGAGCGCGATCTTCGTGCTCAACGGTCCGACCCCGGGCGCCGAGGACGATTTCCCCGAGCACGGACTGGTGCCGGTGCTGAACAGTCTCGGCGACATCGAGACCTGGTCGGCCTTCGCCGATCGCTGCGAACGGCCGCTCCCGGCCGCGTTGCATGTTGACACGGGCATGTCGCGGCTCGGGCTGCCGCCGGTCGAACTCGGCGTTCTGGCGTCGGAACCGGACCGTCTGGCCTCCCTGCTGCCGGCACTGACCATGAGCCACTTGGCCTGCGCCGAGCAGCCCGACCACCCCCTGAACGCCCGCCAGCTTGCCGACTTCCGCTCCGCGCTGGCGCGGCTGCCGCGCACGCCACGCTCCCTCGCCAACTCGTCGGGCATCTTTCTCGGACACCAATACCACTTCGATCTCGGGCGGCCGGGCGTTGCCCTCTTCGGCGTCAATCCGACGCCGGGCAAGCCCAGTCCCATGCAGCAAGTGGTTCGGCTGCAAGGAAGAATCCTCCAATGCCGCGAGATTGACGCCCCTCAGACCGTTGGTTATGGTGCAGCCTTTCGCGCGAGCGGTCCGACCCGCGTGGCCACGGTCGCGGTCGGTTATGCGGACGGATTCATGCGGCACCTGTCCAACCGCGGGACGGCCTGGGTCGGGGGACGAAAGGTTCCCGTGGTGGGACGAATCTCCATGGATTTGACAACCCTCGACGTGACCGCCGTGCCCGCCGGCCAGGTGCGGCCGGGCGCCCTCGTCGATTTCATCGGCCCCGAGCACGACATCGATGCACTGGCGCAGGAGGCCGGTACAATCGGCTACGAGATACTGACCGCTCTGGGGCGACGCTATCACCGCGTCTACCTGAACGGGCCCGCTGCGGCGGCCGGCGCCGGCTGATCGGATCCTTCGCGCCATGGTGCTGCTGCAACCGATCGGTCGAACCTTCCTGTCGTTTCTCGCCGCCGCCGGCCGAATCGCCCTCTTCACGATCGTCTCGCTGTCCCATTGCGTGCGTCCGCCGTTCTACTTCCGGCTGGTCGGACGCCAGATGGTGGAGATCGGCTACTACTCTTTGCCGGTGGTCGGACTGACCGCGATCTTCACCGGCATGGTGCTGGCCCTGCAGAGCTACACCGGTTTTGCCCGCTTCAATGCCGAATCGGCGATTCCGCAGGTGGTCATCGTCTCGATTACGCGCGAACTCGGCCCGGTGCTGGCGGGGCTGATGGTGGCCGGCCGGGTCGGCGCCGCCATGGCCGCCGAGATCGGCACCATGCGGGTGACCGAGCAGATCGACGCCCTCGACACCCTGGCAACCAATCCCTTCAAGTATTTGGTGGCGCCGCGCCTGATTGCCGGCATCACGATGCTGCCCCTGCTTGTCGCGGTCGCGGACATCATCGGGGTCTTCGGCGGCTACATCGTCTCGGTGCACAAGCTGGGCTTCAACCCGGCAAACTACTTGACCAACACCATCGATTTCATGGAGCCGCAGGACGTCGTCTCGGGCCTGGTCAAGGCGGCGGTGAACGGATTCCTGGTCACCCTCATGGGGTGCTATCACGGCTACCATTCCCGCGGCGGCGCGCAGGGCGTGGGCGCGGCGACGACCAACGCCGTGGTCTCGGCTTCGATTCTCATCCTCTGCTTCAATTACTTCATCACTGAGCTGTTTTTCGCCAGGTGACCATCTTGAGTCGACACGCGCAGCGATGAGCCGTACCGAGACCCTGTCCCGGCAGCGGCCCGACGCCGCCTCGCCCTCGCGGCTGCGCATTCGCGGTCTCTACAAATCCTTCGGCCCGAAGAAAGTGCTGGACGGGCTCGATCTCGACATTGCCAAGGGCGAGTCGGTCGTGGTCATCGGCGCCTCGGGCAGCGGCAAGTCCGTCCTGACCAAGTGTATACTGGGCCTGCTTCAGCCCGAGCGGGGCAGCATCCAGGTCGACGGAGAGGAGGTCGTGGGACTATCCGGAGACGAGCTCGACAGGGTGCGCCACCGCTTCGGCATGCTGTTTCAGACGGCCGCCCTCTTCGATTCGCTGACGGTCTGGGAGAACGTCGCCTTCGGCCTGATCGAGGGCAAGGGCGTAGGCCGCAAGGAAGCCTACGACATCGCGCTCGACAAGCTCTCCCAGGTCGGCCTCGACGCGCAGGTTGCCGGCATGGCGCCCGCCGAACTCTCGGGCGGCATGCGCAAGCGCGTGGGCCTGGCGCGAGCGATCGCCACAGAGCCGGATATCATCTTTTTCGACGAACCCACCACGGGCCTCGATCCCATCATGGGCGACGTCATCGACGAGCTGATCGTCAAGTGCGTCAGGGAGATGGGCGCGACCACGCTGACCATCACCCACGACATGGATTCCGCCCGCCGGGTCGGCGACCGCATCGCCATGCTCTACCATGGACGAATCATCTGGGCCGGCAGCAAGGACGAGATCGACCGGTCGAACGATCCGATCGTCGACCAGTTCGTAAACGGCCGCACGAGCGGACCGTTCGAGGGCCCCGACGGCACGCTGTGACCCGCGCAGGCCGGGTCGCGGCCGACTCGGGCCGCTGTGTATAGTCGCACTCGCCGACCGGCCGGAGTGACAGCTTGGCTCGACCTGACCTGCGCTACGTCTGCCAGTCCTGCGGTGCCGCCTACGCCAAATGGAGCGGCCGCTGCGAGGCCTGCGGCAGCTGGAACAGCATCACCGAGGAGGCACCGCGGCAGCGCTCGCCGGGCCCGGCCGGGCGCGCCAGGCGTGGCCGGAAGATCGAGTTCGCCGATCTGCACGGCAGCAGCGCGCCCTTGCCGCGGCTGTCCAGCGGCATCGCCGAGTTCGACCGCGTGTGCGGCGGCGGTCTCGTGGCCGGATCCGCGGTACTGGTCGGCGGCGATCCCGGCATCGGAAAGTCGACCCTGCTGCTCCAGGCCGTCGCGCATCTGAGCGCCAATCCCGCGTGCGGGCCCTGCGCCTATGTCTCCGGCGAGGAGGCGATCGACCAGGTGCGCCTGCGCGCCCGCCGCCTGGGCCTTGCCGAGGCGGAGGTCAGGCTCGCGGCGGCGACGTCCGTTCCGGATATCGTGGCCAGCCTGGAAGGCGCCGGGGCGCCCCGGGTGGCGGTCATCGATTCCATCCAGACCATGTTCGTCGACGGCCTCGACTCGGCGCCCGGCACCGTCGCGCAGGTGCGCGCCAGCGCCCAGGAGCTGATCCGACTCGCCAAGCGCACCGGCTGCGTGGTCTTGCTGGTCGGGCATGTGACCAAGGAGGGGCTGATCGCCGGTCCCAAGGTGCTGGAGCACATGGTCGACACGGTGCTGACCTTCGAGGGCGAGCGCGGCCACCAGTTCCGCATCCTGCGCGCCGTCAAGAACCGCTTCGGCGCCACCGACGAGATCGGC
>CAZDBC010000217.1:0-6105 GCA_964503295.1 uncultured Kiloniellaceae bacterium
CCCGCGATCCGGTCACGACGCGCTACGTCGCCCAGCTCTTCGAGGCGGTCGGAGTCGATGCCGTCGCGACCCTCGACGTTCACAATCTGGCAGCGTTCGAGAACGCCTTTCGCTGCCGAACCGAACACCTCGAGGCGCAGCCTCTGTTTGCTGACGAGATCCTGCGGCGCGTCGGAAACAGGAGCCTCTCGGTCGTATCGCCCGACGTCGGCGGGGCAAAACGGGCCGAGGCCTTCCGCCTGCTGCTCGAAGCGCGCCGCGGCGATCCGGTCGAGAAAGCTTTCATGGACAAGAGGCGCAGCGAGGGAGTCGTTTCGGGCGAACTATTCGTCGGCGAGGTCGATGGCCGGGTGGCGGTCATTATCGACGACCTGATCAGCACCGGCGGTACGCTGGTCCGCGCGGCCGAAGCCGCCCGCCGCAATGGCGCTGCGGAGGTGCTCGCCGTGGCCACCCATGGCCTGTTCATGGAGGGCGCCAGGCCGCTCATCGAATGCCAGGCGATCGATTGCATCCTGGTCACCGACAGCGTGCCGCCCTTCCGGCTCGACCCCATGCCGGGGCCGGACCGCCTGACCGTGCTGCCGACGGCGCCACTTTTCGCCGAAGCGATTCGCCGGCTTCACCGGCAGGAATCGCTTGTTGCGCTCACCGGACAGGCAGATCGGACGGGCGGCCCGTCGGCGAGAGGCCGCGCGCGTAGCCTTCCGCCAAGGTGATGTAGGTCTCGGCGAGGCGGGGCCAGTGGTCGGCCCTGCGCGGCGACGGCTCGTTCAGGTGGCGTAGCACCAGTCGCGAGCGCAGGAGGGCGCGAAAGCACTTATAGAAGTCGATCAGATCGGTTGCCGGGACATCCTGGAGTCGCGCGCTGCAGGTGCCCAGAACGGTTGCGCCAACCCAAGGCGCGCCCAGGCGCTCGCATTCGATGGCCAGAAAGGCGAGTTCGTCGAAGGGATCGACGAGGCGCAAGCGCCGACTGAACTCGAGGCAGTCGATGATCGCTGGCGGATCGGTCAGGCAGACGTGCTCCGGTCGGAGGTCGCCGTGGCCTTCGACGATCCGTCGCCGGTCGACCCGCTCCTCGAGGCGCGCGCGGTTCTTGCTCAGGTAGCCGACCACCGCCGAATGGAGCGTCTCCACCTTACCGACCGGCATGCAGTAGCCGGGTGTCGCAAGCGCCTCCAGGCTGCGCTGCAGCTCGCGCTCGAAATGACCGACGTAGTCGGCAATAGTGATGTCGGCCGGCGGCAGGTTGCGGTAGAAGTCCGCCAGCCGTCTGGCCACTCGCTCGATCTCGTTGACGTGCAGGTTGTCCTGCTCGATCAGGCTGTCGAGCATGCGGTCGGCTGGCAGCCGCCGCATGTGGACCAGCCAGTCGACCGGACGGCCGGCAACGCCGATCTGGAGTCGTCCGTCGTCCGTTTCCACGAGCGCCAGCACGTCGAGATAGACGTCAGGTGCAAGCCGGCGATTGAGGCGCACCTCGACCTGGCAGTTACGTTGGCGCGCCCCGATCGTGCTGAAGTCGAGATAGTCGTGCGTGACCGGCTTCTTCAGCTTGAAGACATGGCGATCGGTCAGGAAAACCCACGACATGTAGGTTTCCACCGCCTCGACCTTCGCAGTCTTCTCGTCGTAGGACTCGGGCCGGCTGAGAAAGTCGACCTTGTCCTCGAGCGAGAACGTACCGCGGTCTTTCTTGCTCGCCGTCGTCACGCCGCCTCGGTTCCCTTCAGCCTCACTGTAACGCAGGCTCGGACGATGTGCACCTTGTCCGCTTGATCTGTCGCAAGAGCCTGCCTGGAAGTCGCGACAAGCATGTCATATGTGGACTACTATCAACGCAGATTATCGAGAGGAGGGTAGAGCCGTGTTTGTCGACCGTGTCGACGCTGGCCGAAGGCTCGCCGAGCAGTTGGCCCATCTCGCGGACGAACAGCCGATCGTCTTCGCGCTTCCGCGCGGGGGCGTCCCCGTCGGAGCGGAGATCGCGCGGCGGCTCAACGCGCCGCTCGATCTCCTGATCGTCCGCAAGATCGGCGCGCCCTGGCAGCCCGAGCTTGCCGTCGGTGCCGTCGTCGACGGCGCGCAGCCGGAAACGGTCTTGAACGACTGGGTGGTTCGCGAGCTTGGCATCAGCGAGAAATACATCGAGGACGAGCGGACGCGGCAGCTCGATGAGATCGAGCGCCGCCGCAAGGCCTATGTCGGCGACCGCCCGGCTCAGGATCCGGCGGGCCGGACCGTCATTCTGGTCGATGACGGCATCGCCACCGGGGCGACGGTGCGCGCCGCGCTGCATGCCCTGCAGCGCAAGGGGCCGCGCCGTCTCGTTCTGGCCGTGCCGGTGGCGCCACCGGAGACGATCGAGGCCCTGCGCAGCGAAGCCGACGAAGTCTATTGCCTGGAGCAGCCACCGGAGTTCGGCGCGATCGGCCGATTCTACCGGGACTTTGCGCAACTCGACGACCGCACGGTGATCCAATTGCTGGACGAGGCCGCCGGCACCGGCGCGAAGCCCGCCACGGCCGAACGGAGCGGCGAGTGAGATGGCCACGTCGGCCGACGAGGCGAGCGCGCCGCCTGCGCCTCGGCCGACCGTCAGTGGCTGGAAACGCTTCGAGCATGGCGCCGTTGTGGGCGTGTGCGGGCGACGCGCCGCTCGTGCCGGTGTTCATCTCGGCCTATCCGATGCCCCATGTCGGCGAGGACGTCTCGGCCTCGGCAGCTTGCGGGGCCGCCCGTCTGGCGCCGCGGATCTGCATCAAGGGCTGGGTACCGCCGCGAGATCGAGCGCCAGCCCTTCGGCGGTTGGCGTGAGCTCGGTGCCGAAATCGCTCGACAGCTGGCGCATTCGCCGGCAGATGGCCTCGAACTCGGCGCCGCGCGCGAGACTGACCTTTGCGAACGACAGCTTCAGCGGGACGAGGCGCAGGCGGAGTGGGCGACCGGCCTCGACATCAAGAAGAAAGACGAAAGACCAGTCGTTGCGCAGCTCGGGATCGACCGCGTAATCGTCAAGCGCGTCGCCGCAGTCATGCAGGACGAGCCCCTTGCTCAGGCGTTCGGCTGCCTGGAAGAGATGCGCCGAGTGGCCATGCACGAGATCGACGCCGCGGTCGACCGCGGCCGTCGCGTAGCTGCGCAGTGCCAGGGACGGTCGCAGCACCATGTTGGGCCCGAGATGTGCAGACAGCACGATCAGGTCGGCTCCCTGGTTGCGCAGCGCCGCGATCTCGGTCTCGCTGGGCTCGGGCACCATGTCGCCGGCATCGCAGTCGAGATAGCGGGTGCCTGGACGGTCCGGGCCGGCCGCAAAGTCCGGCTGGTTGTCGGTGACCGCCAGGAAAGCGATGCTGAGGCCCTCGACGTCGAGCAGCGCCGGGCGCCTGGCCTCGGCAAGGTCGCGGCCGGCACCGGCATAGGCGATGCCGGCGCACTCCAGCGTGGTCAGGGTCTCGAGCAGCCCGTTTTCGCCGAAGTCGAGCACGTGGTTGTTGGCCAGGCTGACGCAGCGGACGTTGGCGGTCCGAAGAAGCTCGACCCGTGTCGGGTCGGCCCGGAAATGGAACGTCTTCGGGCTCAGCGACCAGGGACTGCGGTGCCGCGTCAGCGCGCATTCCAGGTTGGCGATGACGGCGTCGGCGCCGCGTAGCAACGGCAGCGTATCGGCCCAGAAGCTCTGCGGGCTGCGCGCTTGCGCTTCCTCGTCGACCAGGCGGCCGAGCATGACGTCGCCGAGCAGGGCGAGCGTGATCGTCGTGTTCCGCCGCACATTCTCTAAGCCATCCGACATGGCGTTGAGGCTAGTCGCGTCCCGGCCGGCCGGCCTTGATTCGGGGCAAGTCCGGACCTCGCCGCTTGGGCTTGCCTGCCCGATGGCCGCGCAAGGCGCCGGGCGGAACTTGATCTGGGTCAACGCGTTGTCGGTGCGAGCGGGGTTCCCTGGTGCTGCCAGGGGCATCCCTTGGTGTTGTTCCTGCCAGCCCGCGAAGGCTCCCTGTCAGAGGACCAAGCCCATGGAACGGATACTTGTGGCGCTCGACGGCTCGGAACATGCCGAGCGGGCACTCAAGCTCGCCTGCGATCTCGCCCGGCTGCACGGCGCAGAACTGGTTCTGGTTCATGTCGTGCTTGACCGGCCGCTCTCCGAGGAGGAGCGGCGAATGGCGGAGATAGAGTTCTCGGGTGACTTCGAGCGGGCGCCGGAACTGGCCGATCTGCTGCAGTCGCGCGGCGACCTGCGCACCTTGATCCCCTCCGTGACGGCTCGCTACAACGAGGCGAGCCGGCGGGCGCGCCAGGCCATGGCCGAGCAACTGCTGCGCGACGCCGCAGCCGCGGCCCGGGACAGCGGCGTCGAGAAGGTCGAGACCGTGGCGGCCGAAGGCGATCCTGCCGACGAGATTCTGGCTCTTGCCAAAGCGAACAAGGCGGACATGATCGTCATGGGCAGCCGGGGCCTGAGCGATCTGCGCGGCATGCTGGTCGGCAGCGTGTCGCACAAGGTCTGTCATCTCGCCGAGTGCAACAGCGTCCTGGTCAAGTAGGGCCGCCCGCGCGGCGTCGCCATCGGGCAATCGTGCCCGCCAGTGAGGGGGAGTAGGAGAGTTTCCGCCATGTCATACAAGGATCTGCTGGTTCATCTCGACCCGACGAAGGCCGCGAACGGCCGCATGGCAGCCGCAATTGCCCTGGCGCGCGAGCACGAGGCTCATCTGTCCGGACTCGCTCTGGCCGTGGAGCCCAACCTGCCGCCCTACATTTGGGGCCAGTTACCGGCGGACTTCGCCGAGATGCGCCGCCGCGAAGCAGCCAAGGAGGCGGAGGCCGTTACTGACGCCCTGAAGAAGGCGGCGGATTCCGAGGGCGTCCAGGTCGAGGCGCGAAGCGTCAGCTGTCTGGAGAGCGAGGCCGAGGACGCGCTCGCCATTCACGTTCGACATGCCGATCTGGCCGTTTTCGGCCAGCCCGACCCTGACGATGCCCGCTCCCTCGAGCAGCGGGTCATCGAGAACATCGTCTTCGCCGGCGGGCGGCCGGTGCTTCTGATTCCCTATGTCGGCGCGCGCGGCCCGATCGGCCGCCGCGTGGTCATCGCCTGGGACGGTGGCCGCGAGGCGGCCCGGGCCGTGAACGACAGCCTGCCGCTGCTGAAGCGCGCAGAGTCGGTCACCGTCCTCGTGATCGACCCGGAATCGCGTCCGGCTGTTCACGGGCAGGAACCGGGCGCGGACATCGGCCTCCACTTGGCGCGCCACGGCATCAAGGTCGAGGTGGCAAGGGCGCAAAGCGACGGCCTGTCGGTCGGGGAACTTCTGTTGTCGCGCCTGGCCGACCGCAATGCCGACCTGCTGGTGATGGGCGCCTACGGCCATTCGCGGGTGCGCGAAATGGCCCTGGGCGGCGTGACCCGCACGATTCTCGACAGCATGACCGTGCCGGTCCTGCTATCCCACTGAGGCGATGCGCCTGCGCATCGCGACCTTCAACCTTGAATCGCTGGACGAGGGCGGCGATCCGCCGCTGGCCGTGAGGATTGCCGCATTGCGGCCGCGCCTGCTGCGCCTGTCCGCGGACGTGCTCTGCCTGCAGGAGGTCAATGCGCAGAGTGTGCGCGGCGGTGGTCCCCGACGGCTGAGCGCCCTGAAGCTCCTGCTCGAGGATACGCCCTACGCCGGCTTCACGTCTGTGGCGACCGAACGCGGCGGCAAAGGACCGTCCGACCGGCACAACCTCGTCGTGCTCAGTCGCTGGCCCATCGTCTCCCACAAGGAGGTGCGGCACGATCTCGTGCCGCCACCGCTGTTCCGCCTGCCCGGCGGGGCGGAGAGCCCGATCGAGGTGACCTGGGACCGTCCGATCCTGCTCGCCGAAGTCGGTCTTCCGGAGGGCCGGCGATTGCACGTCGTCAACCTGCACCTGCGTGCGCCCCTGGCAGCGCCGATCGCCGGGGAAAAGCTCGACGCAGACGCCTGGCGCAGCGTCGGCGGCTGGGCCGAGGGTTTCGCAATCGCTGCTGTAAAGCGGCTGGGTCAGGCCCTGGAGACCCGTCTCGTGGTCGAGCGCCTGCTCGACCGCGACGAGGACGCGCTGGTTGCCGTG
>CAZDBC010000218.1:0-5455 GCA_964503295.1 uncultured Kiloniellaceae bacterium
GACATGGGTGCCGCCGGTCTGACCTCCTCGTCTTTCGAGATGGCGTCTAAGGGCGGCGTCGGAGTCGAACTCGATCTCGACCGCGTGCCCTGCCGCGAGGCCGGCATGACCCCCTACGAGATGATGCTCTCGGAGAGCCAGGAACGCATGCTGATGGTGCTGCGGCCCGACAAGGCGGACCTCGCGCGCGCCATCATGGAAAAGTGGGATCTCGACTTCGCCGTGATCGGCCGGCTCACCGACAGTGGGCGCATGGTTCTCAAGTTTCACGGCGACGTTGTCGGCGACCTGCCCATCGATCCCTTGGCCCGGGCCGCGCCGGAATACGACCGGCCCTGGACGGCGACCACGCCGCCGCCCGCGCTCGACCCCGACTCGGTAACGGCGCCGGACGACGCTGCCGATGCCCTGCTGCGGCTGGTCGGCTCCCCGGATCTCTGCAGCCGACGCTGGGTCTGGGAGCAGTACGACCACATGGTCATGGCCGACACGGTCGTGCGCCCGGGGGCCGGCGATGCCGCGGTCGTGCGCATCCACGGCTCGAACCGCGCCCTCGCGCTCACCACGGATTGTACGCCGCGCTATTGCCAGGCCGACCCGGTGCAGGGCGGAGCCCAGGCGGTGGCGGAAAGCTGGCGCAACCTGACCGCGGTCGGCGCGCGACCGCTCGCGATCACCGACAACATGAATTTCGGCAACCCCGAGCGGCCGACGATCATGGGCCAGTTCGTCGGCTGCATCGAGGGCATGGGCGCCGCCTGCCGGGCGCTGGACTATCCGGTCGTCTCGGGCAACGTGTCCCTCTACAACGAGACCGACGGACGGGCGATTCTGCCGACCCCGGCGATCGGCGGCGTCGGTCTGATCGACGACCTCACGGCCACCGCGCGTCTCGCCTGGCCGGCCGACCAGGACATCGTGCTGATCGGCAGCAGCGCCGGCCATCTCGGGGCGTCGCTCTACCTGCGCGAGCTGCTCGGCAGGCGCGACGGCCCGCCGCCGCCGGTCGACCTGGAGACCGAGCGACGCAACGGAGACCTGGTGCGCGACCTGATCCGGACGCAGCGGGTCAGCGCCTGCCACGACCTCTCGGACGGCGGCCTTGCCGTCGCGCTGGCCGAAATGGCCCTGGCCAGCGGCGTCGGGGCCGCGATCGAAGCCCCCCAGGGCCTTGTCCTGCCACTGCATGCCTGGCTGTTCGGCGAGGATCAGGCCCGCTACCTGGTGACAGCGCCGAGGGCGGATGCGATAGTTGCCGCGGCCCGGTCGGCCGGCTGCGCGGCTCTGTGCATCGGGCGCACGGGCGGCGCGGCGTTGATCTTGCCCTCCGCCCGTCCCATATCGCTCAATGAGCTGAGAGACGCGCACGAGGGCTGGCTGCCGCGCTATATGGCCGGGCCCGGGTCAGATTCGGGTTGAGCGACGAAGCGCAAGGACTTGATCGCATAAATTTTCCCGAGGAACGACAGACCATGCCGATGAATCCCGCCGAGATCGAGGGAATGATCAAGCAGGCCATTCCCGACGCCGAGGTCCGTATCGAGGATCTGCGAGGCGACGGCGATCACTACGCCGCCTACATCACCTCGAGCGTGTTCAAGGGCAAGACCAGGGTGCAGCAGCACCAGATGGTCTATCAGGCCCTACAGGGCCGCATGGGCAACGAGCTCCACGCCCTGGCGCTGCAGACCTCGGCGCCGCCGGACGCCTGAGCGGGCGCTTCCGACACCTCAAAGCCGTCATTAAGGAGCGAAGCGATGGACACCCCGACCGCCGAACGGATCAAGCAGGAAATCTCCGAAAGCCCGGTGGTGCTTTTCATGAAGGGCACCCCGGTGTTTCCGCAGTGCGGCTTCTCCGCCGCCGTCGTCCAGGTGCTCAGCCATCTGAACGTGAAATTCAAGGCGATCGACGTGCTGCAGGACCCCGGCCTGCGTCAGGGCATCAAGGACTTCAGCAACTGGCCGACGATCCCGCAGCTCTACGTCAAGGGCGAGTTCGTCGGCGGCTGCGACATCGTGCGCGAGATGTTCCAGACCGGCGAGCTCCAGGAGCTTCTGCAGACCCGCGGCATCGACGCCAAGCCCGCCGCCTGACCCCGGCGAGCCCTGTCATTTGGACGCCCCGTCTTTTCGACGGGGCGTTCTCCTATCGGCCAGCGACGCTTCGGCCAGCGACGCTCAGACGCGCCGGATCGGCATGCGCCGGCCGGCCGCCACGAGTGCGACCACCAGGACGGCGAAAGCGATCGTAACGGTGTCGATCCTCTCTCCGACGAGAAGCGCTGCGCCGAGGATGGTCAGGAAGGGCTGCAAGAGCTGGGTCTGGCCGACCCGGGCCACACCGCCGAGCGCCAGGCCCCGGTTCCAGAAAAAGAACCCCAGAAACTGGCTGAACAGGGCGACGTAGCCGAAGGCCGCCCAGATCCGCCAGCCGACGTCGAGCGGGGTCTCCGGCAGGGCCCAAAGGACCGGCGGCAGCAGCGCCGGAATGGACAGCACGAGGGCCCAGCAGATGACCTGCCAGCCGCCCAGACGCCGGGCGAGCTGGCCGCCCACCGCGTAGCCGACGGCGGCGCTCACCACCGACAGGAAGAGCAGGACATCGGCCGGGTGCAGCGCGCCGGCGCCCTCGATCAGGGCAAAGACGACCACCGCCGCGCTGCCGAGCAGGCCGACCAGCCAGAAGCCGAGGCTCGGCCGCTCTCCCGCCACCACCACACCGGCGAGAGCGGTCGCCAGAGGCAGCACGCCGAGCACGACGCCGCCATGCGCCGAGGGCACGTACTGCATGGCGACCGCCGAGGTCAGCGGGAAGCCGAAGACCACGCCGAGCGCGACCACGAGCAAGCGGCCGATGTCCCGGCGCGCCGGCACCGGCTGACGGGTGACGAAGAGAATGACCGCAGCCAGAATGGCGGCGACCAGGGCGCGTCCCAGGCCGACGGTGACCGGACTCCATTCGGCCACGGCGATGCGGGTGACCGGAAGACTGAGGCTGAAGATCGCCACGCCGCCCAGGCCGAGCAGCATGCCCTTCAGCTCTTGCCGGGAAGGCGTGGGCGCGGCGTCCGAGGGGACGCTCCGCAAGCTTGGCATGGTGGCGCCCTTTTCCCCCAAGCGCAGGCGGCAGCCGGCAGTGTTTCTCAGCCGGCTTCCTCGAGCTCGACCCTGACCGGGTCGCCGTCGCGGACCGCCGCGAGGCTGCGCACGTCCTCGCGCGCCCTGCCCCAGATGTTCGTCGGCGAAGCGAGGCGGATCTCATCGCCACGCGAAACGGGCGTTCGCCCATAGCCGATGGCGATTGCGTCCCCTTCGGTCCAGAAGGCCACCTCGCCGGGCTCGACCACCTCACGCGCGTCAGCTTCGCGCTCGACCGCGACCGGCGCCTCGAAGTAGACCTCCTCGCCCCAGGTACGCGCCCGCGCCTCGAAAGGCGCAGCGGCAAGGATCGCCGCGGCGGTCGGGGTGTCGAGCGGATCGACGGTCACGGTCACCTGGCCCAGTCGAATGCGCAAAGCCTGCATCTCGCTGCCCTCCTCGCCTGCTGAAGCCCGGTAGTTTAGGCGCCGCCCGAGCTCCGGACCAAGGCCGCGACCCCTTCGGCCGACACAGCCAGTCGCAGATCTGCCATGCGCAAAAAGCAAGACCGGCCCCGTTGGGGCCGGTCGATCGCAAACGAAAAAGGGACGGTTAGCGAGAATAGAACTCGATGACCAGATTCGGTTCCATCTGGACCGGATAAGGCACGTCGGCCAGCTTGGGCTGGCGCACGAAGGTCACCTTAAGGTCCTTCTCGTCGAGCTCCAGATAGTCCGGCAAGTCCCGCTCGTTCGACTCCAGGCCCTCGAGCACCAGGGGCAGCTCGCGGCTCTTGGCCTTGATCTCGATCACGTCGCCCTCGTTCACCTGATAGGAAGGGATGGTGACCCGCCGGCCATTGACCTTGATGTGCCCGTGGTTGACGAACTGGCGCGCGGCGAAGACCGTCGGCACCAGCTTGGCGCGATAGACGACCGCGTCGAGACGCCGTTCGAGCAGACCCACCAGATTCTCGCCCGTGTCGCCGCGACGCCGCTGGGCCTCTTCGTAGTATTTCCGGAACTGCTTTTCGCCGATGTTGCCGTAGTAGCCCTTGAGCTTCTGCTTGGCGGCCAACTGAATGCCGTAATCGGACGGCTTGCGGCGGCGCTGGCCGTGCTGGCCGGGACCATATTCGCGCTTGTTGACCGGTCTCTTGGGTCGGCCCCAGAGATTGACCCCCAGGCGCCGGTTGATCTTGTACTTCGACTGCTCGCGCTTCGACATGCCGCGCGTCTCCTTCGTTTGCCTTGCCGTGGCCGGACGCCCCTGACGGGCGGCTGCGGACGAACGGACTTGTTGTCCCGGTAGTCCCGGCCTCGGCGGCCCCAATTCGCCGCCGGCCGGGCGGGGCGCGGACAGCCTTGGTCCGTCCCGCGTTCCCAGGAATGGTGGGCCGCGACTATAGGCACGCCGCCCGCCTTGTCAATCAACGCCTGCTCTGCCTTCGCCGCCCTCTGCGGCTCCCCCGTCGGGCTTGTCGCCGCGCCGCTTCCTGCCGCGCAGCGCCGAGACGATTCCGTGCAAAGTCTTCACTTCCGGAGAGGTCAGGCCGATCCGCTGAAACAGGCTGCGCAGGTTGCGCACCATGTTGGGGCGCTTCTCGGGCGGATAGAGGAAGCCGGTCGCGTCCAGCTCCGCCTCCAGCCGCTCCAGGAAGCCGATCAGCTCCGATTTGGCGGCGAGCGGCGCGCAGCCGGCGTCGATCCGCTCGGGCATGGGCTCGCCGGTCAAGTGATACCATTCGTAGCCGGCGATCAGCACCGCCTGGGCGAGGTTGAGCGAGGCGAAGGCAGGATTGAGCGGCACCTGCAGAACGCTGTCGGCCAGCGCCACGTCGTCGTTGGTGAGGCCGGAGCGCTCCGGTCCGAACAGCAGGCCCACCCGCTGCCCGGCCAGGATCGCCCCGCGCATCTCCTCGGCCGCGCGGCGGGGCGTCACGACGCGCTGGACCATGCCGCGGCCGCGCGCGCTCGTGGCGTAGACCCTCTGCAGGTCCGCAACCGCCGCCGCCGTATCGTCGAACAGCCGTGCCGCCTCCAGTACCCGGTCCGCGCCCGATGCGGCGGCCTGGGCCTCGGCACTGGGCCAGCCGTCGCGCGGGCACACGAGGCGCAGGTCGGTCAGACCGCAGTTAAGCATGGCGCGCGCCACCATGCCGATGTTCTGGCCGAGCTGGGGCCGTACGAGCACGACAGCCGGCCCTCCGGCCAGGGCAACGCTGCGTCTGCGGTCGGTGCCGGCCATGGACCTCAGCCCGCGTCGGCGAGGCCCCGGACATCCTCAGCCATCTCGGCTACCTGTATACCCAGACGGGCCGGCACCGCGACGCGCTGGTCGTGGACCGCCGGCTGGTGGCGCTGCGGCCGCGGGAT
>CAZDBC010000218.1:5465-6105 GCA_964503295.1 uncultured Kiloniellaceae bacterium
CAGCCCGCGTCGGCGAGGCCCCGGGCCCGTTCCAAGGCGGCCTCGAGCGGCATGCCGGCCCGGAGTTCGGGGTGGTATAGGAGGCGGAACACCGCGCGCCCGCGCGGTGTCAAGGCCGGCAGACCTTGTTCAGCCGCAACCAAGCCGTGCAGTTCCTGGCCCAGGGTAGCCCCCCCGAGCGCCCAGACGATGGCGAGGATCATCAGGGATTCTATCGCCTTGACCGGCTCGTCATCGGCGACCAGAACCTCGCCGCCCGGGCCCCTGTCGCGGTCGAAGCGGAACATCATCGGCCAGTGCGACTGCTCGAAGCGTGCGACCATTTCGGACGGGTAGCCGCCCGCCACGGCCAATTCGCTCAGGTGCTCCCGCGGGCCGACCAGAAAGACGAGATCAGCCTGCCGCGCCGCCCGGTCCAGCGCCGCGCCGGGCTCTCCGGCCAGCGGCGTGCCGTTCAGGGTAAAGCCGAGACCGGTCGCCTGCTGGAACACACCGGCCCAGGCGCGAAATGCCCGCTCCATGGCCATCGCGTCGCGCGCCACCAGGACGATGCGGACCGGGATCTGGCTCTTCCAGTAGCGGTCCTCGGGCAGGCCGAACAGCTGGCGCAACTCGGGACGGCCCACCAGCAGAGAAAAGG
>CAZDBC010000219.1:0-6095 GCA_964503295.1 uncultured Kiloniellaceae bacterium
CTGCGCCAGCTCGGCTTCAGGCGGGTGCGCCTGCTGACCAACAACCTGCAGAAGGTCACGGCGCTGGAGCGTTGCGGCATCTCGGTGGAAGAACGGGTGCCGCACAGCTTCCCCTCGAACGCCTACAACGCCTTCTATCTCGACACCAAGGCGCGGCGCTTCGGCCACAGCTTCTGATCCTCCCCGGCGCGCGATCAAAGCTGCCGGACCCGGCCGGATGTGCCGCACGGCCCCGCGCCCGGCGCGGCAACTCCTGCCGGCCGGCCGAGACGGAGCCGAAAAATAGCTGCAGTTCCAATATCCTGAGCAAAGGCGGCCAGTGGCCCCGTTCTTGCGACAGCGGGCGGCGGGATCCCCTGCAGCAGCCCCTTGGTGCCATGAGCTTCGAGTCCGGTCACGTCAGCCCCTTCCTGCCGCCGCCCGCCCCGCCCAGGCCTTATGAGCCCGGCGCCGCGCCGGCACGGCGCGAGGCCGGGCCCGCGACGGCCGCAGCGGGCGAGGGGACGGCCTTCGCCGCCGCTCTCGCCGAGGAGGGCGGAGGCAGGGTCCGGACCGCGCCCGATGCACCGGCAGGGCCCGCGACGCAACGGCGGGCCGCGGCCGAGGAGGCTGTCGCCGCCCCGAGCCGGCGGCTCTTTCCAGGCGCCAGCCACGAGGTCGGCGGCGACTACTTCGCCCGGCCGGTGACCACAGGCGACCTGGCCCGTGCCGACGCGCAGACCAATCATGCCGCGGCCGAACTCGGCTTCGACGACCTGGTCGACCTGATCAACCCGCTCCAGCACATCCCGCTGGTCGGCGAGCTCTACCGGGCCGTCACCGGCGACCAGATCAGCGGCCCGGCCCGCATCCTGGGCGGCCTCGCCTTCGGCGGACCGGTCGGGTTCGTCGCCTCGGCGATCACCAGCGTGGTCGAGGAGGCCAACGGCGGCGAGCCGGTCGCCGACACCATGGTCGCCGCCCTGTTCGGCGGCGCGGGCGAGCGGGCGCAGCCCGCACCGGAGGCCGCGGTCGCATCCGGCACCGACGGCCCCGCCGTCGCCGACACCACGGATCCGAACCTCGGCGCGTCTCCCCTGGAGACCGCTGCCGGCCGGGATGGAGCACGGGCCGCCGCGGCCGAGGTGTCATCGGCCGCCACCGACGGCCTGCGCGCGGGGGCAGACAGCTCGGGCGAGGGCGCTCTGACCGGCGCTGCGGCCCTTGCGGCCTTCATGAACGATCTGCACAGTGTCGGCCAGGCGGCCGACGGCGAGACCGCGACCGCGCCGGACAGTCGAAAGCCAAACAGCACGGCGGAGACCGAAACGGCCGGCGCCCGGGAGCCGCTGCCCGCCCCGCCGGCCCGGGACGCGCGGACCGGGGACCTCCCGGCTCCCGGCACAGGCCTGCCACTGACCGCCTATCAGGAGGCGACCGGGCGCCAGCCGGCCGGGCCGCGCTTCGTGCCGACCTCGAGCACGCTCGCGCCCCCTGCGCCGGCGAACGCCCTCCCCGCGCCCGCCGAGGCCGCGGGAGCCCTTGCCGCCGATGCGGCGATCGCTGGCCACGCGGGGCAGGGCGGCGAGGCCGTCGTGCCGCCGGCCGGCAGTTCGTTCGCCGCCCGCATGCTGCAGGCGCTCGACAAATACGCGGCCATGGCCAACCAGCCCACGCCGGGCATGGTTCGCCGCTGAAGGCCTTTCCTGCGGCACGCGGCCGTCCTTCTGGTGAAGGACCGGGGCAAGACGCTATAAGCGGTGCATGGTCGAGAACGCGGCAGGATCCTGGGACATCGTGGTGCGGCCCAGCCCCCGGGGCTGGCAGGCCGAGTACGGCGGCCGGAGCTGGCTGTGCACGATCGGGCGCGGCGGCGTGACGGCCGACAAGCGCGAGGGCGACGGCGCGACGCCGCTCGGCTGCTGGCCGCTGCGCCGCCTGCATTACCGTCCCGACACGGGCGAGGCGCCGCGTTGCGCGCTGCCCGCGCGGGCCATCGAGCCGGGCGACGGCTGGTGCGACGATCCCGCGGACCCGCAATACAACCGGCTCGTGCGCCTGCCCCATACGGCGAGCCACGAAGTGCTGCATCGCGCGGACGACCTCTACGACCTGGTGGTCGAACTCGGCTACAACGACGATCCGCCGCGCGCCGGGCGCGGCAGCGCGATCTTCCTCCATGTCGCGCGGTCGGACTACAGGCCGACGGAGGGCTGCATCGCGATGGCGCGCGAGGATCTTGTCGAGCTGCTCGGTCTGATCGGACCCGACTGCCGTCTGTGCGTGCGCGCGGCCTGAGCCCCGCGCGCTGCGGTCACGGCGTCGGGCGCGGCCCGAAGATGGCGCTGCCGACGCGCACCACCGTCGCACCGCAGCGCACCGCCGTTTCGTAGTCGCCGCTCATGCCCATCGACAGCCCGGCCAGGCCGTTGCGCTCGGCGATCTCGCGCAGCAGCGTGAAATGCAGCGCGGGCGGCTCCTCGAGCGGCGGAATGCACATCAGTCCGGCGACCGGCAGGCCCAGTTCGTCGCGCGCCAGGGCGACCAAGTCGTCGGCCTCGTCCGGCATGACGCCGGCCTTCTGCGGCTCCTCGCCGGTGTTGACCTGGACATAGCAGGCCGGGCGGCGACCCTGCTTGGCCATTTCCTTGGCCAGGGCGCGGGCCAGTTTCGGGCGATCCAGGCTTTCGATGACGTCGAACAGGGCAACCGCGTCGGCCGCCTTGTTGGTCTGCAGCGGACCGATCAAGTGCAGGCAGAGTTTCGGATCGGCGCTTTTCAGGGCCGGAAACTTGTCTTGCGCCTCTTGCACCCGGTTCTCGCCGAAAACGCTCTGGCCGGCGGCAAGCGCCGCCTCGACCACTTCCCTGGGGTGGGTCTTGGTGACGGCGACCAGGGTTACCTCGGCCGGGTCGCGTTCGACGGCGCGCGCCGCCTCGGCAATGCGCGCGCGCACCTCGGCCAGGCGCTCGGCCACGGTTGTCGCGTTTTCGCCGTCCATAGCGCAGGGCTTAGCCGATCGGGCGGGCCCCGCAAAGAGCGTTTTGCGTGGCGATCAACTCGGCGTGCGAGCCGGTTCCCGCAATTGCCCGGGCCGGCCTCTCTCGGCTAGGATTAATGGTTAACGTACAAGCAAATAATTCGCCCAACGGGAGGAACCTATGAAGGGTCTGATGCTCGCCGGCGCAGCAGCGCTCGGTTTGACACTCGCCTCACCCGCTCTCGCTCAGTCGAATCTCGAGAAGTTGGGACAATTCAAGACGACAGGCGTGAAGGAGTTCACGGTCGTCGAACAGGGTGGCGAGAACGCCGCCGCAATCCGCGAGATCCTCAAGCGCATCAATTTGCCGTCCGGTTTCAAGATTGACCTCTACGCCATCGTCCCGGATGCCCGCCACATTGCCGTCGGGCCCCAGGGGGTTGCGACCTTCGTCGGCACGCGCAAGACCGATGTCTGGGCGGTCACCGACCGCAACAAGGACAGGGTGGCCGACGAGGTCAAACGCTTCGCGCCCTCCCTCGACCTCACGATTCCCAACGGCCCCTGCTTCTCCAAGGATGGCTTCCTGTTCATCGCCGAGCAGAACCGGGTGCTGATGTACCCGGCGGCCGAGTTCTTCTACGAGAGTCCCGACGTGGTTGCGGTGCCGATCGTGCCGCAGGGCAAGCTGATCCCGCCCGACGAGGAGAGCTACAACCACACCGCCCGGGTCTGCCGGATCGGGCCCGACGACAAGCTCTACATCACGCTCGGCCAGCCGTTCAACGTGCCGCCAAAAGAGAAGCTGGACCTCTATACCGAGACCGGCATCGGCGGCATCATCCGCATGAACCGGGACGGCAGCAACCGCGAGGTCTACACCTACGGCGTGCGCAACTCGGTCGGCATGGACTTCAATCCGGCCAACGGCGAGCTCTGGTTTACCGACAATCAGGTCGACGGTATGGGCGACAACATCCCGCCGGGCGAGCTGAACCGTCAGACCGCCATGGGCCAGCACTTCGGCTTCCCCTGGTACGGCGGCGGCGACGTGCGCACAAACGAGTACAAGGGCGAGGAGGTTCCCGAAGGCGTGGTGTTCCCGGCCGTGGAGATGGACGCCCACGCGGCCGATCTTGGCATGACCTTCTACAGCGGACGTCAGTTCCCGGCCCGCTACCGCGGCGGCATCTTCGTCGCCCAGCACGGCTCCTGGAACCGGACCGAGCCGATCGGCGCGCGCGTGATGTTCACCGCCGTCAACGAAGACGGCTCGGCCGGCGAAACCGTGGTCTTCGCCGACGGCTGGCTGGACGAAGAGACCGGCGAGTATCTCGGCCGTCCGGTCGATGTCGCCCAACTGCAGGACGGCTCGATTTTGGTGTCCGACGATCTGGTCGGCGCGCTCTATCGCATCTCGTATCAACGGTAGGGTCTAACATTTCCGGCACGCCGCCCCGGCACGATCACGGTATCGTGCCGGGGCGGCGGTGCGCCCTCCCGGAACGACATGACCGCCATGCCACGCAACTCCCGCCGCGTTTCCCGCTTTCCGCTGTTCGCCGCTGCGACGCTGCTTGCGCTGCAGCCCTCGGGCGCCGGGGCAGCCGACGCCGCCGCCGGCCGCGAGAAAGCCAAGGCCTGCCGGACCTGCCACGGCATCGACGGCGTGGCGCGCATTCCGATCGCGCCGCACATCGCCGGCGAGAGCCAAGTTTATCTGGCCACTCAGCTCAAGGCCTTCCGCTCGGGCAAGCGCACGCACGAGATCATGTCGGTGATCGCCGAAGGCCTCAGTGACGAGGACATCGCCGACCTCGCCGCCTGGTATTCCAGCATCGAGTTCAGCGTGAAGCTGCCCGAATAGCTGCTGTCAGCCCTCGGATTTTCTCGTCGCGAAGCCGCGATACACGAAGGCCTCCTCGCGCCCGGCGTCGGCCTCGGCCAGGGCCAGCAGTTCGGCATGGCGCGGTGACTTGTGGCACGCCGGGTCGGTGTTCTCGGCGCGGCCGGTAAGCGCCAGCGCCTGGCAGCGGCAGCCGCCCCAATCGATCTCGCGCCGCTCGCAGGACCGGCAGGGCTCGGGCATCCAGTCGGTGCCGCGGAAGGCCTGGAAGGCTGCGCCGTCGTACCAGATCTCGGCCAGCGGGCGGTCGCGCACGTTGTCGAAGGTCAGATCCGGAATGGTCTCGGCGGCATGGCAGGGCAGCACCTTGCCGCCCGGCGTGACGTTCAGCGAGCGCAGGCCCCAGCCGCCCATGCAGGGCTTGGGCAGCCGGGCGTAGTAGTCCGGCACCACCGCATCGATCACCAGCCGGCCGTCGAGGTCCCGGCGCGCCCGAGCCAGAGTCGCCATCGCGGCATCGACCTGCTCGCGGCGCGGCATGAGAGCGGCGCGGTTGCGCAGCGCCCAGCCATAGTACTGGGCATGGGCGATCTCCAGCCGCCGTGCGCCCAGGCGCAGCGCCAGCGCGATGACGGCCTCGAGCCGCTCGATGTTGTGCCGGTGGATGACGCAGTTGAGCGTCAGCGGCAGATCGAGCGCGCGCAGCTGCTCGGCCAGCGTCATCTTCTGTTCGTAAGCACCCTGCAGACCGGCGATCCGGTCGTTGTCTCCGGCCTCCGGCGCCTGCACCGAGAGCTGCACGTGGTCGAGGCCGGCCTCGGCCAGCGCGGCGAGGCGCGCGCGCGAGATCCCGACCCCCGCGGTGATGAGGTTGCTGTAGAGTCCGAGCCCGGCGCAGTGGCCGATCAGCTCCTCGAGATCGCGCCGCGCGGTCGGCTCGCCGCCCGACAGGTGGACCTGCAGCACGCCGAGAGCGGCGGCCTCGGAGAGCACGCGCCGCCAGGTCGCGGTGTCGAGCTCGACACCGCGCCGCTCCAGCTCGAGCGGGTTGGAGCAGTAGGGGCAGCGCAGGGGGCAGCGGTGCGTCAGCTCGGCCAGCAGGC
This sequence comes from uncultured Kiloniellaceae bacterium, assembly GCA_964503295.1. Lineage (GTDB taxonomy): Bacteria > Pseudomonadota > Alphaproteobacteria > Kiloniellales > Kiloniellaceae > CAZDBC01. The sequence goes on from CAZDBC010000219.1 coordinate 5,909, forward strand.
CGAGGGGGGCGGGGATCTCGCTGCGGGGCAGGCTCATGCCAGCGTCACCATGCCGCGCGTCAGGAACTCGGTCAGGAAGGTCCGCACGTCTCGGTCCACGACCGCCGGATCCGCCTCGAAGTCCGCGGCCAGCTCGGCGACCAGCGCCGCCAGATCGCGCTCGCCGTCGCAGCGGCGCAGGATCGCC
>CAZDBC010000220.1:0-6039 GCA_964503295.1 uncultured Kiloniellaceae bacterium
GCATCGATGGGCTTGTTCACGCCGGGCTCGATCAGCGGGAACATCCGGCCGTTGGAGAGGTTGCCGTTGTGGGCGATCGCCAGCACGTTGCCGCCGGTCTTTTCCTCGTAGGCGGCCATCCAGGCCCAGAGATCGCGCGGGTTGTCGCTGCCGCTGGGCTTCAGCGTGGTCAACGGCAGAACCTGGCGCGCGTAGGAACCGTTGTCGCGGTAGATGACGTTGCGGTGGAGGTTCATGCCGCCGGTATTGGAAGTCCACTCGTAGCCGATGAAGGCGGTGAAGCGGCCGGGGTCATTGAACTCCTCGGCGGCGTCGATGGTCGCCTCCCAGGTCGAGCGGTAGGCCTGGGTGTCCGGCGTGTAGAGCAGCGCCTTGGGGAAGGTCCCCTGGGAGAAGCTGGTGATGATCTGAAGGGCCGCCTTGGCGCCCTCGCCGCCGGTGATCATGTTGTGCCACTCGCGGCCCTTTGGGTCGGCCATGATGTTGGGCTTGCCGGCGAGCAGGTCGGGAAACATGCCCATGTTGTCGGAGTGGTCGGCGACGACCAGGAAGTCGAGCGGCCGGGACAGCTTCACTTGCTGGTTTGAGGAAGCCGTCACCTGTTCGCCGCGCGCGAAGCGGTAGGCGTCCCGCGGGTCGAGGCGGGCGCCAAACGCGCCGGCGTCGAAGGAGTAGGAGGTGTGGAGGTGGGTATCGCCGAAGTAGGGGCGCGACGGGAAACTGCGCATCGCATAGGGCGAGTAGGCGCGCGGCTGGGAGAGGCCTCGCGCGTCATCCTCCGAAACAACATGGCCGGAGATGCCAACGTTCTGATCCTGCGCGGCGACCTGGAGTGGCGCGGCGAGGATGCTGCCGGAGACCAGCAGCGCCTTGATGAGTGACCAGGGTTTCATGACCTTACTCCATTGTTCGATCAGAAGGTTGCGACCCGCTCGAAGACCCAGAACATCGCCATGCTGCCGACCAGGTAGGCGGGGGCCAGTCCCGACCAGGCCGGGACCCGCGGAACGCCGAACCTGAAGGCGGCGCCGAGTGCGAGGATGGCGGCGACGAAGACCAGTTGCCCGGCCTCGACGCCGAGGTTGAAGAACAGCAGCGCCGCCGGGATCTGCCCTGCCGGCAGGCCGACCTCGCTGAGCACGCCGGCGAAGCCGAAGCCGTGCAGCAGGCCGAAGGCGAAAGCGATGGTCCAGGGCCGCCGCGTCGCGAAGGTGATCCGGTCGCGTTTGGCGTAGATCACCTCGACCGCAACAAAGGCGATCGACAGCGCGATCGCCGCCTCCAGCGGCTTCGACGGCACCTCCACCCAGCCAAGGGTCGCCGTGGCGAGGGTGATGCTGTGCGCGGCGGTGAAGGCGGTGATCGCGCCGACCAGCTTGCGCCAGCCAGAGGCGAGCAGGACCAAGCCGAGCACGAACAGCAGGTGGTCCCAGCCGAGCAGGATATGCTCGATTCCGCTCGGCAGGTAGGTCCCGGCGACGTCCCAGGCGCCGGGCTCCGCCGGGATCGCCACTGTCGGCGCGGCGGGCGAAAGCTGATGAGTCCAGGATCGGCCGTCCAGGTACTCGATCCGCACCAGGGCGTCGGTCAGGGTGTTTTCGAGGCCCTCGATGCCGAGCGTGCGGCCGGCCAGCGGCTCGCTCGCGCGGATGCGCCAGGTCTCGACAAGGGCGCCCTCGGCCGCGCGGGCGACGACGGGCACTGTCACGTCGATCCCGCCGGAGATCGTCGGCTCCAGGGAGAGGCTGAGCTCGCCGCGGCGCGGTGTCTTGAACAGGACGTCGAACTCCTGCGCCGCGACTTCGGTCAGCTGCAGATAGACCGGGCGGCTTTCGTGCGCGTCCACCGCCGGGGCAGCGGCCGCCAAGAGGAAAAGGAGGGTGCCGGCGAGGGCCGAACGGCAGAAACCCCGGCTGGGGGTGCCCGGGAGTCCGCTCATTCGGCCGCTCCGCCGGCGAGTTCGCGAGGAAGCAGGTGCACCACCGAGGGCGCGATGGTCACGCCGTACTTCTCGCGCAGTGAGGCCAGGTAAGCTGTCTTGCTCTCGCGGTACTGCGCATCCCGCCACGCGGCGAGAACGTCGTCGTGCACCGCTTCGAAGGGCTGCAGGCGGCCGGGCTCGATCCGCGTCACCTTGGCCAGCTCGTCGCCGTAGCCCGAGGCGATCGGGCCGTTCCAGGCGCCGGGTGCGAGGGCGAAGACCGCAGCCGCAAAGCCGTCTCCGAAGAGATTCGAGAGGGCGACTTGGCCGAGCGCTTCGAAACCGCCTTCGAGGAACAGCGGGTCGCCGCCGTCCATGGCTTTCGCGAACTGGTCTTCGTCCGAGATTCGATGCAGGACCGCCGCGGCATCGTCCTCCGCATCGAGACGCCGCTCGGGGCTGAAGTAGCGCTGCTCGAAGCTGACGCTCGGCGCGGTCGTAAAGGCCTCGGGATGTTCTCCATAGTACCGGCGAAGCTCGTCTTCTCCGGGCTCGTTGAGTCTGAAGGTGTCGGAGATGATGAAATCGAGCTTCTGCGCGAGCCGGCGGCGGACAATGGTGTCGCCCCGGTCCAGGCCGAGCGCCTGCGCTTCGCGGGAGAGCAGTTCCTCCTCCAGGTAGGAGGCGAGCAGTTCCTGAAGCTCGAATTGGGTTGGCGGCCGCTGCCACTGATTGGTGAAGGTTTCCTGCAGCCAGCGCAGCTCGCCTTCGCCGACCTCGACGCTCGCCGCTTCCTCCTCGGGAAGGGTTTCCCCGGAGACCAGGGCATAGGCGCCGAACAGCAGGCCGCCGGCGACAGCAAAGTGGATGATCGGTTCCCTGAGCAGCTTCATAGAGCGCTCCCTGGTTGTAGAGACAACCGCCCGGCGCCAAAGGCGACCAAGCAAGGGAACGTTAGCGATTAAAAATCGCGCGAAGCAACGCTGCGAGGGTTAGTTACGGTAACGTGCGAAGGGAAACGCGGCTTGTTTCAGCGATTCCGACGCATCGTACCGAACAGCGGCCCGGCCCCTCGCCGCGATCTCCTGGCTGCGCGCGAGGGCGGGGTCAAGTCTCAGGGGCCGTCCACATGCGATGAACCGTCGCGTGGCTCATTTCCCGGAGATCAGTCCTTCCGCGTTGTCCGACACGTTCCATCGGCGGGCTGTGAGCTCATTGCGTGCCTGCGGCGAGAGCGTTCCCGCGAGCATCAGTTCCTTGCCCTGCACGCTAGGCATGTCGCCAATGATCGTATCGACGGCACCCACGGCGTTGGCCATCGATTCGGTCCAGACGAAGTAGTCCACCGGCACGATGAAGACGATGTTTCCCTGCGTCGTTCGAGCGCCGACGAACTCGCCAAAGGCGACAAAGCTGTCGATTGGCGAAACCGTATTGTGGTAGTCCGCGTACATAGCCGCTTGGCGCTGCCGGAAGAACGCCATGTCGCGATTGTTCGTGAGGGCCGCGAGCTCGATGAAAAGCTCCCGGTTCTTCGTTGCTGGCATTTTCTCGAGGGCAAACACGAACTCGGTTTGCTCGCGAGGGGAAAACTTTACATTAGCCATGAAATGATCGACAGCTTCCTGCCTTACGCCCATGCCGTCCAGCTTTTCGCGGTTCATGCGGCGGAGGTCGGCCGGTGCCGCCGTCTTGTAGATCTCGTTGGTAAGCTGGGTCATTCCGGTGGCGGAAATCGCTATCCCCGCGGCGCCCGGCACCAGGGAAAGAGCCGCCGAGTAGGCCAGCCCGCCCGCAAAGCTCGCCCGGGCGAGGTCATCCAGGCGGTCCTGGAGAACCTCATTGTCGGAGTAAATATCGACGCCGAAATCGTATGCGTATTCGCGCTTGGTTTTCGAGAATCCGATGAAGGAATCGAGGCGGCTGCCTTCTGCTTCGCTGCGCTGGCTGCCGAACATGCTCTCGCCCACCCGAGAAAACGCTTTGCCTATCCCCGAGAAAGCGCCGGACACGGTGTCGACGGGGTCGGTTACAATGTCTCTGACTGTGCCGAGCGTATCTTCGGCCGACTCGACGATGGATTCCTGGAATGCGTCCGATTGCCGGACCGTTTCCATCTGCCTGAGCGCAGCGATTTCACCGATCCTTTGGCGCAGCTTCGCCGTCGAAACTGCGGTAAACTGGCCGAAGGTCGAATCGATGGTGTAGGTATTGACCAAGCCGTCGTTGACGACTTCTTCCCTTACGCGAAAGTCAGGCCCCTGCACGAGGTTGGCCGGAAGCATTCCCGAAGCCTGCAGGATCGGCGGCTGTTCGTAGGTTTGCGCCGTGCTGACTTCAGGCGCGACGACAGTCACGGCGAAGAACGCAACGATCAGGCCACGAATGGCAGCCCGGCTGCAGACATTCCGATCTATAGATATGCCGCGGCAAATCCTTGCCGTCTCGAGATGCCCGTAGGTTGTTCTTTTTTCCATTACTTTCGTCACTCCTAAGCGTCACCGGCGGCGACGCAAGCCAACAGTTGATAGGGGCTCGTTTTTAGTGGCCGGGGGTAGTCCGAGGCCAATCCGGCCTAGAACCGATCGACCCCGCCTGAGCGGTCACTTCGCGGCCTTGATTGCGGGCGATTGCCAGCTTCCGTTCAGCGCTGCTTTGGTCGGCCAGTACAGACGCATGACCATCATCATCGAGTGGTATCGCGGTCCGGCATCGGGCATCGTGACGGTCGCACCTTCGCTGATGTCGATGACGATGAAGCTGTGGAACGTGTCGCGATTCATTCGGATGGTGGGCTGGTTGTCGATGCGGACCGGCTTGCGGATATTCAGAACCTTGTTCACCCCACCGGCCTGTTTCTGATAGCTGTCGAACTGCATAGCCGTCTGTGCGGCGATGTAGTTCATCACGTTGACTTTCGTCGATTCCGCCTGCGCCGCAGTCGCGGCGAGGGCCAGGACACAGGCGCAAAGACAGCCGAGTCTGAACATATTCAGGTGGATCATGTTGCTAAGCTCCTCGCATCGAGACTGCGGCCAAGCGCCTCTGTTATCTCGCAGGGCATTTCGAAACTGCCGAGACAGGATGGGAACGCTAGCGGTTTGAATTCGCGCAAAGCAACGCCGCGAGGGTTAGTTACGGTAACGTGCGAAGTGAGAGGCAGCTGGATTCAGCGGTTCCGGCGTATCGTGCCGAACAGCACGCTGCCGATGGCGCCGGCCGCCGCGCCTTTGCCGGCGTCTCCGGCAATGCCGCCGATGAGCGCTCCCCTGGCCGCGCCGCTGATTGCGTCGCCGGCCGGAGCGTCGGGAGCTACGCGCTCCATGCCGCCGAACAGGGCTCCGCCGACGGCGCCAGCCGCCGCACCTTTGCCGGCGTTCCCGGCGATGGTGCCGATCAAGGCGCCTTTCGCCGCGCCGGTGACTGTATCTCCGAGGATTTCGTCGCCACTACGCTGCTGCGCCGCAGCGGGGCCGGCCAGGAGCAGACCGATGGCGAGCACGGCGAGAAGGCGCGTCGCGGCGCATGCCGGGCCGGAGTTCTTCCGCATTGGCATCGTCAATCCTCGAGAATGCGCGCAGAGCACAGCCCGAAGGCGACGTAGCCACTCTCCGGCTGGGCGCTGGTCAGCGTGAAGCGGCCGGTTTCGAGATCGATCCGCATGCTCCAAGGATTGCCCTGATCGATGCCTTGGAGAACGTGTGAGGTGTCGTCTCCGCCTTCGCTGCCGATCTCGGACACCCGCTCTTCACCAGAATCGCGGCGGCTGAACACGGTGCCGGCCGCACGGTCGATCTTCAGTAAGGACGGAAGATTGACCGCACCAGGAAGGTTGCGTTCGCAGGACTCGAAGGGCGGGCAGGAGATGGCCTGCTCAATAGCGCAGATCGCCTTCTCCGGCGCGGCGCTCGCGGGAGCAGCGGCGGTGCCGGTCAAAACGGCGATCGCGCCGCAGCGCAGAAGTCTCGGCATGTGGCGAAAGCCCGACCGGAGAGCCGGATCTTTTTGGCGGGTCATTTTGCTTTCCACTCTCACGGTGTTGATAGGCCAGGACGCTAACCGCGCCGCCGCGGGAACAGAATGGGCTGGGTGTTAGTTACGGTAACGTGCGGAGAGCA
>CAZDBC010000221.1:0-2482 GCA_964503295.1 uncultured Kiloniellaceae bacterium
GAGCTACGACGCCTACTATGAGGGCATTCTGGAACTGCTCCGGCCGGGCGGCCTGGTCGTGGTCGACAACGTGCTGTGGAACGGCGCGGTCGCCGACCCGCAGCGGGCCGATCAGGAGACGCTCGCAATCCGCGCGCTCAACGCCAAGATCGCCGGCGACGAGCGCGTCGACTGCTCGCTGGTTCCGATCGGCGACGGTTTGATGCTGGCGCGCAAGCGCTGAACGCGTCGGCCGGGTGCGCCGGGGGGCGGAAAAGGCCTTGCAGCGACTCGCCGCATCGTGCGCGCATTATTTGCGATGGGTTCGTTTCGCCAAGATCGGAACAAGGATCGCTTCGAACATTGCCAAGGAATGGCGGCCGCGCAGCCAGCAGGGGTATTTCGGGATCAGAGCAGACTCTTGCCGCCCCAGGCCGATTGTCTTTGGATCCTCATCGTTAAGCTTACGTTTACCAGCAGTTAAGGCGATCTTCAGACCCGGGTGAAATGCTGACCTATCGGCCGGCCGGCGCCGGTCGCGGCTCACTACTGAAGAGGCCTGTTATGTGGAAAGTTCCCGCGCTCTGTGCAGGCATTCTCGCCTTTGCGGCCTCGACCGCGATGGCCCAGCCGAAGTGCGATTCGCGCGACACGGTGATCAAGCACCTGGCGAACAAGTACAAGGAAAATCCCGTGGCGATCGGGGTGACCAATTCCGGCGGCCTGGTCGAAGTGCTGACCACCGCATCGGGGACCACCTGGACGATCATCGTCACGACGCCGCAGGGCATGAGCTGCCTGGTAGCGGCCGGCGAAGGCTGGCGCTTCAAGGAGCAGCTCGCCGCCGATCCGGAGGCCTAAGCCGGGCGCCACGCCGGAGCGGCAGAGGCCGGATGCCGAGTGGCCGCGCGCGACGCGGGCCCCCTCGGGGCATCTCTTCGAAGATTGGCTGGCGCGAAAGACTGCGCCGCGGCGGCGGGCCCGCTCGGCCCTATTCTTCGATCAGGCGATGGCGCAAACGGTCGCCCGGCTCGATCCCGAGCCGATCGGTTACGCCACCGTTGACTTCCAGCACGTACTTGGCCGGACGGCGCGAGGAGATCACCTCGAGCGACTGCGGCACCGTCCGCTTGGCGATCGACACGATGCGCCCTTGCGCGTCGGCAAAGATCATGTCGAGCGGAACGAAGGTATTCTTCATCCACATGAGAAGCTCCCGCTCGCGCGGGTAGACGAACAGCATTCCCGCGTCGGCCGGCAGCGACCTGCGAAACATCAGGCCCTGCGCATGCTGACGGTCGGTCAGGGCCAGCTCGACATCGAAGTGGTGGCGTTCGCCTTCGGCCGTCTCGACGGTCAGTTCGCTGCGCTCGAACCGCTCGCTGCCCAGACCTTGGGCAAGGGCCGGCCCGGCGGCCACGGCAAACAGCAACGCCAGAAGTGCCCCGGTGAAGCCGCGCGGACGGATCATGACGTCAGGACCGTGCGCACTGTATCGCGAACCTCCGGTCGCACGGGACCCAAGCGCGGCCTGTCGCGCAGGGTCGTGAACCACTCTTCTGGCGGGTTGCGGCCCCGGCTGTGACGCCAGGTCAGTTCTCTGAGGACAGCCTCCGCGGCCGGCGGCAGCCGCTCAGGCAGCTCGAAGCCGTTGAGCGTGGCCCAGACGCCGGCCCAGCAGCGCCCGACGGACCAGGGATTGTAGCCGCCGCCGCCCGTGACCAGGAGGGCCGGCGCCAAGCTGCGCGCCACGGCGACGGCGCGCCAGAGCGCACCGTTCGACAGCGCAAGACGGCTCATGGGATCGTCCTCGAGCGCGTCGGCTCCGCATTGCAGGACCACGGCGGCGGGTTGAAAAGCCTCGGCAAGCGGACGCACCGCCGCCTCCAGGATGAATTCGAGCTCGCAATCGTTGAAGCCGGGCGGCACCGGAAGGTTGCGGGCGCCTCCCCCGCCTCGGTCGTGCAGCCCGCCGGGCGTCAGCGGATCGTCCAGGGCCCCGCGCATCGGCCAGCGGCCAGCCTCGTGGATTGAAACGGTCAGAACCCTAGGATCGTCCCCAAAAGCGTCCTGAACGCCGTCGCCATGATGGGCATCGACATCGAGATAGAGCACGTTCGGCACGCCCTGGTCGAGCAGCGCCAGAATGCCCAGGACCGGGTCGTTGAAGTAGCAGAAGCCGCTGGCCCGGTCGGGCCGACCGTGGTGGGTGCCGCTTGCCGGACTGTAGATCGTCCCGCCGCGCGCCAGCAGGCGGCCCGCCAGAATCGATGCGCCGGCCGCTGTGGCCGGGCGCCGAAAGACCTCAGGATAGACGGGATTCCCGTTGATGCCGATGTTGTAGCGCCGGCGCGCCTGTTCCGGCACCGCTTGGTCCCGTTCGGCGCGCATGACGGCCGCAACGTAGTCGGGATCGTGAAAGCGGGCGAGCTCGTCGGGCCCAGCGCGCGGCGAATCGATGTAGACCTCGTCGGACAGCCAGCCCAGCGCCCGACACAGATCG
>CAZDBC010000221.1:2492-5995 GCA_964503295.1 uncultured Kiloniellaceae bacterium
GAAACGCGCGGAATCGCCAGGGGATGGCGCCGGCCGTAACTCGACTGTCGGTAGATCTCGCTTCCGATGAACAGCGGGCGCGACCGGGGGTCCGCATGGCCCAAGGGCCACGGCGCGTGTCCTCCGACCTCCGCCTCCGCGACGGAACTCGAACTTGGAAGCATTTCGGTCCTCGTTCCGTGAGCGGGGGATCCCAAGCGTCGACAATCCAATTCGTCGCAATCAGGTGTTAAGCTAAGTCTGCGCTCACATTCCAGCAAGCCGGCAGGACGCCGCTCTTCAAGGCGGCGACGGCAAGAAAAAAGCCATTCGCGGCGAGCGGCAGTAGAGCTTCGAGGACGCCGACGATCTCTGGCCCAAAGCCCGGTCAGAGTGGTCCAGGCCTCCATCGATTACGTCGACCGCAAGATCCTGCCCATGCGCACGTCGACTACGAGCTGAACGCCGCCTTCAAGAACGATGAGTGCAAGGTCGTGACCGCGCTCGGCTCGCTTGTTCTGCCCCACGACGGGCCTCTGCCGTTCCTTGTTATGATCGCGCCGGCCCAGAGCTGACGGGCGGCCGGGTCGGTTTTCCCGGGGCCGCCTCTGGCCTCATGTGCCCCCGTGATCCGTGGAACAGCCCGATCTTCCTCGCTTGCGCGGAGCGCCCGTCCCTCTATTATTCGACATAGCCAAGCGCCGGCAGAGCGCGGGGCGTCCCGCGCGGGATGCCGGAAAGCATCGGCTTAAGCTGATTCAGGGAGGAGCGTCAAAATGCGAAAGTCTTTACTCGCCTCGGCAGTGTTGGGGGCGATTCTTGCGGCACCGTTCGCCGCCGCCCCGGTTCATGCCGAAGAAATCGTCATCAAATTCAGCCACGTCACGGCGGAAGTCGGCCACCCCAAGGGCGAGGCTGCCGCGCTGTTCGCCGAACGTGTCAACGAGCAGATGAAGGGCAAGGTCCGGGTCGAGGTCTACCCGAACTCGCAGCTCTACAACGACGACAAGGTGCTCGAAGCCATGCAGCTGGGCGACGTTCAGATGGCGGCGCCCTCGCTCTCGAAGTTCGAGAAGTACACCAAGAAGTTCCGCATCTTCGATTTGCCGTTCCTGTTCGAGGATATCGAGGCGGTCGACCGCTTCCAGGCCAGCCCCGCCGGCCAGGATCTGCTGCGCGCGATGGAGGACAGGGGCCTGCTCGGTCTCGGCTACTGGCACAACGGCATGAAGCAGATGTCGGCCAATAAGCCCCTGATCGAGCCCGAGGACGCGGCCGGCCTGAAATTCCGCATCCAGACCTCCGACGTGCTCGAGGCACAGTTCCGCGCGCTCGACGCCAATCCCCAGAAGATGGCCTTCAGCGAGGTCTACGGCGCCCTGCAGACCGGCGTCGTGGACGGTCAGGAAAACACCTGGTCGAACATCTACACCAAGAAGTTCTTCGAGGTGCAGGACGGCATCACCGAGACCAACCACGGTATCATCGACTACCTGGTCGTGACCTCAACGGAATTCTGGAACGGACTTCCGGACGACATCCGCGACGAACTGGAACAGATTCTGTTCCAGGTCACCGAGGAGCGCAACGCGCTGTCGGCCGAGATCAACCAAGCCAACAAGGACAAGATCATCGCGGCCGGCAGCGAGGTCCGCCAGCTCACCCCCGAGCAGCGCGCCAAGTGGGTCGAGGCGATGGAGCCGGTCTGGGATCAGTTCGAGGACGACATCGGCGAGGACCTGATCGAGGCGGCCAAGGCGGCCAATCAGAGCACCTGACCGCACTCTTTTAGGGCAAGACAGCGTGCGGCGCGCCGAGCTCTCGGTGCGCCGCCGCCGCGCGTTGGCTCCGAGGTCCATTCCTGCCGCCGAACCGGGGGGAGCGGCACCGTGCAGCAGCTGATCGACCGCATCGAGCAGAGCATTTTGGCGTTTCTGCTCGCGGCCATGACCCTGGTCACCTTCTCCCAGGTCGTTGCGCGCTACGTCTTCAATGCCGGCGCGGTCTGGGCGCTGGAGCTGACCACCTACCTCTTCGCCTGGCTCGTGCTGTTCGGTATGTCGTACGGCATCAAGACCGGTGCCCATCTCGGCGTCGACGCCTTCGTCAAGCTGTTCGCGCCGCGCACCCAAAAGGCCTTCACCCTGCTCGCCGCGGCCTGCTGCCTAGCCTATGCCGGCATCCTGCTGATCGGTGCCTTCGAGTACGTGAGCAAGATCTTCCGCATCGGCATTCCGACCGAGGACCTCTATGTGCCCCGGGTCATCGTCGAGTTCCTGACCGGAGTCGCGCCGGAGGACTACGAGGAAGTGCCGATCCCGCGCTGGATCCCCTATATGATCCTGCCGATCGGCCTTGTCCTGCTGCTCTACCGCTTTGCGGAAGCGGCTGTCCTGATCCTGCGCGGCCGGCGCGCCGGACTGACCGCCGGACACGAGGCCGAGGAGTTGGTGCGCGAGCACCGCATCGACGACGAGCCTGCCTCGCGCGGACCGGGCTGAGGCGCGCGCTCGTGGAAGCCGTCATCCTCTTCGTCCTGGTGCTCCTGCTCCTGCTGATCGGGGCTCCGATCGCGGTTGCCCTCGGCCTGTCCAGCGTGACCATCATCCTGGTCTTCTCAGACGATTCGCTCGCGTCCATCGCCCTCAAGCTGTTCGAGGCGATGGAGCACTATACGCTTCTTGCCATACCCTTCTTCATTCTCTCCTCGGCCTTTCTTTCGACCGGCGGGGTCGCCCGGCGCCTGATCCGCTTCGCGATCGCCTGCGTCGGCCATTTCCGGGGGGGGCTGGCAATCGCCAGCGTGTTCGCCTGCATGCTGTTCGCCGCCCTGTCCGGCTCCTCGCCGGCCACGGTGGTGGCGATCGGCTCGATCGTGATCGCCGGCATGCGCGAGGTCGGCTACAGCCGGGATTTCGCGGCCGGCGTCATCTGCAACGCCGGAACGCTCGGCATCCTGATCCCGCCCTCGATCGTGATGGTCGTCTACGCCGCGGCGACGGATGTCTCGGTCGGGCGGATGTTCCTCGCGGGCGTGATCCCGGGGCTGCTGGCTGGGCTCATGCTGATGGTCGCGATCCATGTCATGGCGCGCGTGCGCGGCCTGCCGAAGGGCGAGTGGCAGGGCTGTGGCGAGATCTTCGCCTCGGCGCGCGAGGCGGCCTGGGGCCTCTTCCTGATCGTCATCATCCTGGGCGGCATCTATGGCGGCATCTTCACGCCGACCGAGGCGGCGGCGGTGGCGGCGGTCTACGCCTTCCTGATCGCGAATTTCGTCTATCGCGACATGGGTCCGCTCCGCCCCCGAGAGGAGGGCGGGCCGGCCCGGTCGCTGCTGACCCGGCCCTGGGCGCTCGCCACCGTCTTCGTCCATCGGGACACCAAGAAGACGCTCTTCGAGGCCGGCAAGCTGACGACGATGCTGCTCTTCATCATCGCCAACGCGCTGATCCTGAAGCATGTCCTGACCGACGAGCAGATCCCGCAGCAGATCGCGTCCAGCCTGCTCGACGCCGGCTTCGGCC
>CAZDBC010000222.1:0-5987 GCA_964503295.1 uncultured Kiloniellaceae bacterium
CGTCACCGGTTCGGGCAAGACCGAGGTCTACCTCGAGGCCGTGGCCGCCGCGCTACGCGCCGGCCGGCAGGCGCTGGTCATGCTGTCCGAGATCGCGCTCGGCGCGCAGTCGCTCGAGCGCTTCGAAGCCCGCTTCGGCGCGCCCCCGGTGCCGTGGCATTCGGACCTCACCCGGGCGGAGCGGCGCGACATCTGGCGCGCGGTGGCCGACGGCCGGGCGCGGGTTGTGGTCGGCGCGCGCTCGGCGCTGTTCCTGCCGTTTCGCGAGCTCGGCCTGATCGTCGTCGACGAGGAGCACGACGGCTCCTACAAGCAGGAGGACGGCGTGCTCTACCACGCCCGCGACATGGCGGTGGTGCGCGGCTCGCTCGCCGGATTCCCGGTCGTCCTGTCCTCGGCCACGCCTTCGCTCGAGACCGTGGTCAATGTCGAGCGCGGCCGCTACGACCGCCTGCACCTGCCCGAGCGCCACGGCGGCGCGTCGCTGCCGTCGGTGAAGCTCATCGACATGCGCGCCGACCCGCCCGAACGCGGCCAATGGCTCTCGCCGAAGCTCGCCGACGCGCTCGCCCGGACCTTCGCCGCGGGCGAGCAGGCGATGCTGTTCCTGAATCGTCGCGGCTACGCGCCGCTCACCTTATGCCGCAAGTGCGGCCACCGCATGGAATGCCCGCAATGCTCCGCCTGGCTGGTCGAGCACCGCCTCGCCGGCCGGCTCGAATGCCACCATTGCGGCTTCGCCCTGCCCATGCCCGAGGCCTGCCCCGAATGCGGCACCGAGGGCGCCATGGTCGCCTGCGGCCCGGGGATCGAGCGCGTGGCGGAGGAGGCCGCCGCCCGCTTCCCCGACGCCCGCGTGGCGCTGATGGCGTCGGACACGATCCACGGCCCCGCCGCGGCGGCCGAGATCGTGCGCCGCGTGCGCGACCACGAGATCGACCTCCTGGTCGGCACCCAGATCATGGCCAAGGGCCACCACTTTCCGCGCCTCACCCTGGTCGGCGTGGTCGACGCCGACCTCGGCCTCGCCGGCGGCGACCTGCGCGCGGCCGAGCGCACCTTCCAGCTTCTGCACCAGGTCGCCGGCCGCGCCGGGCGCGAGGACCGCCCCGGCACCGCCTGGCTTCAGACATACATGCCCGAGCACCCGGTCATGGCGGCGCTCGCCGCCGGCGACCGCGACCGCTTCCAGGCCGCCGAGCGCGCCGCGCGCGAGGCCGCCGGCATGCCGCCCTTCGGCCGCCTGGCCGCGATCATCGTCTCGGGCCGCGACGCGCGCCAGGTCGACCGCGTCGCCGCCGCGCTCGGCCGCTGCGCACCGCGCGGCGAGGGCATCGAGGCCTGGGGGCCGGCGCCGGCGCCGCTCGCCACCCTGCGCGGCCACCATCGCCGCCGCCTGCTGCTCAAGACCGCGCGCAGCATCAATATCCAAAAGCTGGCCCGTGCCTGGCTCGCCTCCGTCGAGCGCACCGGCCCGGTCCGCATCAAGGTGGATATCGACCCGTACAGCTTCCTGTGAGGGCAGTGGGCCGGTGCCGATTCCGTCGAAGACATAAACGCGCTAGAACCGGCCCGCCGCGTCCAGCCGCATCAGCCACAGATCGTCGCCCGCGGCGTCGCCCGAGGCCGTCTGACCCGCCACCGCGATGGAGCCGTCATCGAGCACCGCCACCGCCGCCAGCCGGTCGGTGGCGGCGCCGCCGAATGTCCGCTCCCAGACCGTGCTGCCGTTCGACGCGTCGAGCTTCATCAGCCAGCCGTCCTCGCCCTGGCCCTCGACGGAGCCGTGCACGCCGGCGACGAGCACACCCCCGTCGTCGGCCAATGCCACCGCCGCGGCAGCGTCGTAGCCGTCGCCGCCGAGCCGCCGCTCCAGCGTCACCGTGCCCTCGGCGTCGACCCACACCGCCCACAGGTCGAAGCCCTCGCCTTCGCCCGAGGCCGAGCGACCGACCGCGACCGCGCCGCCGTCCGGCAACGGCTGAACCGCGACCAGGTAGTCGGCCTTGTCGCCTCCCGCCTCGACCTGCCACCGCACCTCGCCCTCGGCGTCGAGCCGCAAGAGCCAGCCATCCTCGGCGCCCGCGCCCTCGTGGTCGTTCACACCCGCGGCGAAGAAGCCGCCGTCGCCCGCGGGCGCCAGGGCATAGAGGGCTTGGCCGCCGGCGCCGCCCACCGCCTTGTCCCAGGCCACGCGCCCGTCGCCGTCGATCGCCACCAGCCAGCCGTCGCCGCTGGCGTCGCTGCGCGTGGTGCCGGCCAGCACCGCCCCGCCTTCCGCCAGCGCTACCGCGTCGTTGAAGGCCCGGGCCGTGTCGCCGCCGAAATCCTTGGACCATGCCACCGCGCCCTCGGCGTCGAGGCGCGCGACCCAGCCGTCGGACGAGGCCGTCGGCCCGCGCTGTACCGAGCCGGCGGCGATCACCCCGCCGTCCGTGAGCGCCGCCGCGGCCTGCGGCCGGCCGGGCGTGTCCTGCGGCACCGACGACCAGAGCTCGGCGCCCCCGGGCGCCACCGCCAACAGCCAGGGCGCGGTGCTCTGCGGCCCGCCCTCGCGCGTCGTCGAGCCCGCCACGGCGAGCGTGCCGTCCGCCAGCACCGCGAGGTCGTGCGCGCGCTCCAGGTCGGCGCCGCCGAGGGACTGCTGCCAGGTCGTGCCCGAGGTGGGCGGCGCGGCGGCCTCGGGCGCGCCCGTGACCGACTGTCGCGGCTGAAGCCAGAAAAATATCGCCGCCACCAGCGCGATCGTCAGGATCGCCGCCCCGCCCAGCGCCCAGGGCACCCAGCGCCGTCGCGGCGGGCTCAGGGCAACCGTGTCCCGGCGCATCGCCTCGCGCGCCTCCGCGTCCTGCTCGGTCAGGTCGTCCCGGTCGCTGCGGAAGCTCGGCTCCTGCCGCTCGTCGGGCAGCATCAGCGAGGGCGGCGGCGTCTCGTCGATCGCGTCGTCGCGCGGCTCGGGCGTGCCGGTGCGCGGCCCCGCATCCTCGGCCGCCGCGCCGTCGCCGAGCAGCGTGCCCAGGGTCGTCACCAGCTCGCCGAACTGAACCCGCTCGTCGGCAGCGACGAAGCCTTGCCGGATGCGCACCCACTCGCCCCCGTCGCGTACATAGGTGCCGTTCGTGCTGTCCAGGTCGATCAGGAAGTACCGGCCGTCGCCGTCGGAGCGCAACTCGGCATGGCGGCGCGAGACCGAAGGATCGGGCAGGATGATGTCGTTGGTGTTGCTGCGCCCGATGCTGATGCGGTTCATGCCGCGAGGTTCCTGCAACGATGTGCCGGCGACTATATCGCACCGCTTCCGCGCGCCAACACCGCGCGCAGTCCGTCGGTCCGTGTTACGGGCGGCGGGCGGCGCGCATCCCCCGTCCGATCCCCATCCCGCCGCCCCGCGCATTCCGGGAAATGCCCCGGATTTCCTTACCTGAGGCTTGCTTGCGTCCCCCGGATTGGTGTGTTACCTAACCCGCGCTTCCGGCGGCCGGCCCGGCTCGGCCGGCAGTTTTCTTGTGAAAAGTTCAAGCTTTTCAGCAACTTCCAGGGACACAGGCAGCGGAGCGGAGGGGATCCGGACGTGGCCTCTGAAGCAACGGGACTGAGCGCCATAGCCGACCGGTACGCCACCGCGCTCTACGAGCTGGCGGACCAAGCCAAGGTTCTCGATCAGGTCGCCGACGATTTGCGCGCGCTGCGCGACGCGATTGGGCAGATCGAGGATCTGCGCCGTCTCTTGCGCAGCCCGCTGCTCGACCGAGGCGACCAGGAGGCGGCGCTCGACGCGATCCTCGAGAAGGCCGGCGCGGCGGACCTGACGCGGCGCTTCGTCGCGATCGTGGCGCGCAACCGCCGCCTGTTCGCGCTCGCCGCGGTGGCCGACGCCTATCTGGCAGTCCTGGCCGAGCGGCGCGGCGAGGTCACGGCCCGCGTGACCACCGCGTCGAAGCTGACGGAGGCCCAGGTCGAGGCGCTGACCGACGCCCTCAAGAAGGCCGTCGGCGCCAAGGTCACGGTCGACATGAAGGTCGACGAGGCGCTGATCGGCGGCATGGTGCTGCATGTCGGGTCGCGCATGTTCGACAACTCGCTGCGCACCAAGCTGCAGCGGATGCAACTTGCGATGAAGGGGATCGGGTAATGGAAATCCGCGCCGCGGAAATCTCCGAGATCATCAAGAAACAGATCGCCGATTTCGACACCGAGGCGGACGTCGCGGAGGTCGGTCAGGTGCTCTCCGTGGGCGACGGCATCGCGCGCGTCTACGGCCTCGACAAGGTTCAGGCCGGCGAGATGGTCGAGTTCCCGGGCGGCATCATGGGCATGGCGCTCAACCTCGAGCGCGACAATGTCGGCATCGTGATCTTCGGCGACGACCGCGGCATCAAGGAAGGCGACACCGTCAAGCGCACCGGCGACATCGTCGAGGTGCCGATCGGCGAGGCGCTGCTCGGCCGCGTGGTCGACGCGCTGGGCAACCCGATCGACGGCAAGGGGCCGATCGAGACCACCCAGAAGTCGCGCGTCGAGGTCAAGGCGCCGGGCATCATCCCGCGCAAGTCGGTGCACGAGCCGATGATGACCGGGCTGAAAGCGATCGACAGCCTGATCCCGATCGGCCGCGGCCAGCGCGAGCTGATCATCGGCGACCGCCAGACCGGCAAGACCGCCATCGGCATCGACGCCTTCATCAACCAGAAGCACGTCAACGCCGACGACGATCCCAAGACCAAGCTGCACTGCGTCTACGTCGCGATCGGGCAGAAGCGCTCCTCGGTCGCCCAGATCGTCAAGACGCTGGAGGAGAACGGCGCGCTCGACTATTCGATCGTCGTCGCCGCCACCGCGTCGGAGCCGGCGCCGCTGCAGTTCCTGGCGCCCTACACCGGCTGCGCCATGGGCGAGTATTTCCGCGACAACGGCATGCACGCGGTGATCCTCTACGACGATCTCTCGAAGCAGGCCGTCGCCTACCGCCAGATGTCGCTGCTGTTGCGCCGCCCGCCGGGCCGCGAGGCGTTCCCGGGCGACGTGTTCTACCTGCACTCGCGCCTGCTCGAGCGTGCGGCGAAGATGAACGACGACCACGGCGCCGGCTCGCTCACCGCGCTGCCGATCATCGAGACCCAGGCCAACGACGTCTCGGCCTACATCCCGACCAACGTGATCTCGATCACCGACGGCCAGATCTTCCTGGAAACCGACCTCTTCAACAAGGGCGTGCGCCCGGCGGTGAACGTCGGCATCTCGGTCAGCCGCGTCGGCTCCTCGGCGCAGATCAAGGCGATGAAGCAGGTCGCCGGCAAGATCAAGCTGGAGCTGGCGCAGTACCGCGAGATGGAGGCCTTCGCCCAGTTCGCCTCCGACCTGGACGCCGCCACCCAGCGCCTGCTGCGTCGCGGCTCGCGCCTGGTGGAGGTGCTGAAGCAGGACCAATACTCGCCGCTGCCGGTGGAGGAGCAGGTGGTGGTCATCTTCGCTGGCGTGCGGGGCTATCTCGACCCGCTGGAGATCGGGGACGTGCAGCGCTTCGAAAAGCAGCTTCTGGACGAGATCCGCGACAAGGGCGCGGAGATCCTTTCGGGCATCCGCGAGAAAAAGGAACTCACGGACGACCTGGAGGAGCGCCTGAAAAAGTTCATGGACGACTTCGCCAAGAAGTTCGCCTGAACCCGAACCTACACGTCGATCGGGAGCGAGCCGCGCCGTGGCCAGCCTCAAGGACCTTCGCAACCGGATCAACAGCGTCAAGTCGACGCGCAAGATCACCCAGGCCATGAAGATGGTCGCGGCGGCCAAGCTGCGCCGCGCCCAGGAGCAGGCCGAGGCCGCGCGCCCCTATGCCGAGCGCATGCAGCGCATGCTGGCCGCGCTTTCCGAGAGCGTGGCGGGGCAGCCCGGCGTGCCGAAGCTGCTGGCCGGGACCGGAAAGGAGGAGACCTACCTCATCGTCCTCTGCACGGCCGACCTCGGGCTGTGCGGCGCCTTCAACTCCA
>CAZDBC010000223.1:0-1372 GCA_964503295.1 uncultured Kiloniellaceae bacterium
GGCATGGACAGCCGGGGCAACGCCCAGGTGATCCGCGCCATGGTGCCGCTGGCCAACATGTTCGGCTACGTCAACACCCTGCGCTCCATGAGCCAGGGTCGGGCCCAGTACACAATGCATTTCGATCACTACGAACGCGTGCCGCAGGCGGTCGCCGACGAAGTGGTCTCCAAACTGGCCTGAGTGCCGTCGGGCGTCGAAACGAGTTAGCGAGTCACGGAGAGTTAGGAGCCATGGCGAAAGCGAAGTTTGAGCGGACGAAGCCGCATTGCAACATCGGCACGATTGGTCACGTTGACCATGGGAAGACGACGCTGACGGCGGCGATCACGAAGGTTTTGGCGGAGACGGGGGGTGCGACGTTTTCGGCCTATGACGCGATTGACAAGGCGCCAGAGGAGAAGGCGCGGGGGATCACGATTTCGACGGCGCATGTGGAGTACGAGACGGAGAAGCGGCATTACGCGCACGTCGATTGTCCCGGTCATGCGGACTACGTGAAGAACATGATCACGGGTGCGGCGCAGATGGACGGGGCGATTTTGGTGGTTTCGGCGGCGGACGGTCCGATGCCGCAGACGCGCGAGCACATTCTTCTGGCGCGCCAGGTGGGTGTTCCGGCGATTGTGGTTTACATGAACAAGGTGGACCAGGTTGACGACGAGGAGTTGCTTGAGCTGGTCGAGCTTGAGATTCGCGAGCTTTTGAGTTCGTACGATTTTCCCGGCGACGACATACCGATTGTGAAGGGGTCGGCGTTGGCGGCGCTGGAGGGGACGAACGAGGAGATTGGCAAGCAGTCGATTTTGGCGCTGATGGAGGCGATCGACAGCTACGTTCCGCAGCCTGACCGTCCGAAGGACAAGCCGTTTTTGATGCCGATCGAGGACGTGTTCTCGATTTCGGGTCGCGGGACGGTTGTGACGGGGCGTGTCGAGAGCGGCGTGATCAAGGTTGGCGAGGAGGTCGAGATCGTCGGGCTGCGCGACACCCGGAAGACGGTTTGCACGGGTGTGGAGATGTTCCGCAAGCTGCTTGATGCGGGCGAGGCGGGCGACAACATCGGGGCGCTGCTGCGCGGGATCGGTCGCGACGACGTGGAGCGCGGGCAGGTTCTGGCGAAGCCCGGGACGATCACGCCGCACACCAACTTCACGGCGGAGGCCTACATTCTGACCAAGGAGGAGGGCGGTCGTCACACGCCGTTTTTCTCGAACTACCGGCCGCAGTTCTACTTCCGGACGACGGACGTGACGGGTGTTGTAACGCTGCCCGAGGGCACGGAGATGGTGATGCCGGGCGACAACGTGTCGATGAAGGTCGAGTTGATCGCGCCGATCGCCATGGACGAGGGGCTGCGCTTTGCCATCCG
>CAZDBC010000223.1:1382-5986 GCA_964503295.1 uncultured Kiloniellaceae bacterium
GGCCGCACCGTCGGCGCCGGCGTCGTCTCCGCCATCGAGAAATAGGGCCGTTTGTGACAACGGGTTCGGGGGTCCGGCGCGACCGGGCACCGACTGCTAGGTGAACGAGATGGACAGCCAAGACATTCGCATCCGCCTCAAGGCGTTCGATCACCGGGTGCTCGACCAGTCGACATCCGAGATCGTGGGCACCGCCAAGCGGACCGGGGCGCAGGTGCGTGGCCCGATCCCGCTGCCGACGCGGATCGAGAAGTTCACGGTGCTGCGCTCGCCGCACATCGACAAGAAGAGCCGCGAGCAGTTCGAGATCCGGACCCACAAGCGGCTGCTGGACATCGTCGACCCGACGCCGCAGACGGTCGATGCGCTGATGAAGCTCGACCTCGCCGCCGGCGTGGACGTCGAGATCAAGCTGAAGGGTTAGCGCCATGCGCAGTGGTCTCATCGCGCGCAAGGTCGGCATGACCCGGCTGTTCACCGATCAGGGCGACGACGTTCCGGTCACCGTCCTGAAGGTGGACAACTGCCAGGTCGTGGCCGTGCGGACCAAGGACAAGGACGGCTATGCCGCGGTTCAGCTCGGCGATGGCAAGGCCAAGGTCAAGCGCGTCGGCAAGCCGATGCGGGGTCACTTCGCCAAGGCCAAGGTCGAGCCCAAGGCCTACGTTGCCGAGTTCCGGGTCGCCGAGGACAACCTGCTCGAGGTCGGGTCCGAGTTGATCCCCAGCCATTTCAAGGCCGGGCAGAAGGTCGACGTGACCGGCACCTCGATCGGCAAGGGCTTCGCGGGCGCCATGAAGCGGCACAATTTCGGCGGCCTGCGCGCCAGCCACGGCGTTTCGGCCTCGCACCGCTCGCACGGCTCGACCGGCAACAATCAGGACCCCGGCCGTGTCTTCAAGAACAAGAAGATGGCCGGGCACATGGGCGATCGTCGGGTCACGATGCTCAATCTCGAGGTGGTGGCGACCGACGATGACGCCGGGGTGCTGATGGTGCGCGGGGCTGTGCCGGGCGCAAGCGGCGGCTGGGTGCTGGTGCGCGACGCCGTCAAGTCGAAGCTGCCCGACGACCTGCCCACGCCGGCCGGCCTGCGCAGTGCGCCGGAGGCCACACCGGCGCCCGGGGCGGCTGCCGAGGGCGCGGCCGAAGAGAAGGATCAGGCCTGATGAAGTGCGCGGTCACCTCGCTCGACAACAAGCAGACCGGCGAGATCGAGCTCGACGAGGCCGTGTTCGGGCTGCCCCTGCGCGCCGACATCCTCAGCCGGGTCGTCAACTGGCAGCTCGCCAAGCGGCGCGCGGGGACCCACAAGGTCAAGTCGCGCGGCGAGGTCTCGGGCTCCACGCGCAAGCTCTACCGGCAGAAGGGCACCGGCCATGCCCGCATGGGCTCGGCGCGCACCTCCCAGCGGCGCGGCGGCGGCTCGGCCTTCGGCCCCAAGCCGCGCGACCACAGCTACGATCTGCCGAAGAAGCTGCGCAAGCTGGGCCTGAAGATCGCCCTGTCGGCCAAGGCGGCCGACGGCAAGCTGCTGGTGCTCGAGGCGGCCGAGGCCAAGGAAGCCCGCACGGCGGCGGTCGCCAAGCAATTCGACGCGCTGGGCCTGCGCTCGGCGCTGGTGATCGGCGGCAGCGAGATCGAGGACGGCTTCCGGCGCGCGACCCGCAACCTGCCGGGCGTCCAGGTTCTGCCCCAGCAGGGCGCCAACGTCTACGACATCCTGCGCCGGGACACCCTGGTGTTGACCCGCGACGCGGTGCAAGCCCTGGAGGCGCGCCTGAAATGAGCAGAACACGTCCACGCCGCAAGACGCCCGACGTCGTGGTGTCGCAGGAGCGGATGTACGAGCTGATCCGCCGGCCGATCGTGACCGAGAAGTCGACCATGGCCTCCGAGCACAACCAGGTCGCCTTCCAGGTTCCGCTCGACGCCAACAAGACCGAGATCCGCGCCGCCGTCGAGGGGCTGTTCAGGGTCAAGGTTAAGGCGATCAACACGTTGCGCCAGAAGGGCAAGGTCAAGCGCTTCCGGGGCCGTCCCGGCCGGCGCAGCGATTTCAAGAAGGCATACGTGACGCTGCAGGAGGGTCACTCGATCGACGTGACCACGGGGATCTAATCAATGGCGCTGAAGACCTACAATGCGACCACCCCGGGCCGCCGCGGCCTGGTCCTGGTCGACCGCCGCGACCTCTGGAAGGGCAAGCCGGTCAAGGCCCTGACCGAGGGCCTGACGGGCAGCGGCGGGCGCAACAACCACGGCCGCATCACGGCCCGCCGGCGCGGCGGCGGCAACAAGCAGCGCTATCGCGTGGTCGATTTCAAGCGGCGGCGCTTCGACGTGCCGGCAAAGGTGGTTCGGCTCGAGTACGACCCCAACCGCACCGCCTTCATCGCGCTGATCGAGTATGAGGACGGCCAGCTCAGCTATATCCTCGCGCCGCAGCGCCTTGCGGTCGGCGACAGCGTGGTCTCGGGTGCCCGCGTGGACGTCAAGCCGGGCAATGCGATGCCGCTGGCGGCGATCCCGGTCGGCACCATCGTGCACAACGTTGAGATGCGCCCTGGCGCCGGCGGCAAGCTGGCCCGTTCGGCCGGAACCTACGCTCAGCTCGTCGGTCGCGACGCCGGCTACGCTCTCCTGCGGCTCGGTTCTGGCGAGGTGCGCATGGTGCGCGGCGAGTGCATGGCGACCATCGGCGCGGTGTCCAATCCTGACCAGACCAACATCAAGCTGGGCAAGGCCGGCCGCAAGCGCTGGCTGGGCAAGCGGCCGGCGGTGCGCGGCGTGGCCATGAACCCGATCGACCACCCGCATGGCGGCGGCGAGGGCCGCACCTCGGGCGGACGCCATCCGGTGACGCCCTGGGGCAAGCCGACCAAGGGCGCCAAGACGCGCCGCAACAAGAGGACGAGCGGCCTGATCGTGCGCCGCCGTCAGCAGAAGCGCTAAGGGGAGAGCGGCAATGTCACGCTCTGTCTGGAAGGGCCCGTTCGTCGACGGCTATCTGCTCAAGAAGGCGGAAGTCGCACGCGGCTCGGGCCGCAACGAGATCATCAAGACCTGGTCGCGTCGCTCGACCATCATGCCGCAGTTCGTCGGCCTGACTTTCGGCGTCTACAACGGCAAGAAGTTCCTGCCGGTGCTGGTGACCGAGAACATGGTCGGCCACAAGTTCGGCGAGTTCGCGCCGACGCGCACCTTCCACGGCCACGCGGCCGACAAGAAGGCGAGGAGGGGCTGAGCCATGGGGCAGGTGAAGAACCCCCGGCGCGAGGCCGAGAACGAGGCCAAGGCGGTGGTGCGCGCGCTGCGTACCAGTCCGCGCAAGCTCGACCTGGTCGCCGGTCTGATCCGCGGGCGCGACGTCGAGGAGGCGCTGGCGCAGCTCACCTTCTGCAAGCGGCGCATAGCCAACGACGTGAAGAAAACGCTGCAGTCGGCGATCGCCAACGCCGAGAACAATCACCAGCTCGACGTCGACCGACTCTATGTGTCCGAGGTCTCGGTGGGAAAGGCCTTCGTGATGAAGCGTTTTCGCGCACGAGCCCGAGGCCGCGCCTCGCGTGTCGAGAAGCCCTGGAGCCGCCTGACGCTGGTTGTGCGCGAACGCGAGGAGACCGCCTGATGGGTCAGAAAGTCAATCCGATCGGCCTGCGGGTCGGCATAAACCGGACCTGGGATTCGCGCTGGTTCGCCGACGACGACTATGCCGACATGCTGCACGAGGACATCCGCATCCGCCGTGAGCTGCGCAAGCGGCTGCAGCAGGCGGGGGTGTCGCGCATCGTGATCGAGCGGCCGGCCAAGAAGGCGCGCGTCACCATCCACACGGCGCGGCCGGGCGTGGTAATCGGCAAGAAGGGCGCGGACATCGAGAAGCTGCGCCAGGCGCTGCAGAAGCTGACCGGCAACGAGGTGCACCTGAACATCGTCGAGATCCGCAAGCCGGAGATCGAGGCGCGGCTGGTGGCCGAGAACATCGCCAATCAGCTCGAGCGGCGCGTCGCCTTTCGGCGCGCGATGAAGCGCGCGGTGCAGTCGGCGATGCGCCTGGGCGCCCAGGGCATCCGGATCAACTGCGCCGGACGGCTTGGCGGCGCCGAGATCGCGCGCACCGAGTGGTACCGCGAGGGCCGGGTGCCGCTGCACACCCTGCGCGCCGACGTCGATTTCGGCGAGGCCACGGCGCGCACCACCTACGGCACCTGCGGGGTCAAGGTGTGGGTCTTCAAAGGCGAGATCATGGCGCACGATCCGATGGCGCAGGACCGCCGGGCCGAGGAGGCACAGGCGGGCCGCGGATAAGCGGGCGCCGGTGAGGGAAGCAGGACCATGTTGCAACCGAAGCGAACAAAGTATCGCAAGGCCCACAAGGGCCGCATCAAGGGCAAGGCCAAGGGCGGCACGGCGCTCAACTTCGGCGCCTACGGCCTGAAGGCGACGACGCCCGGCCGCGTGTCGGCGCGCCAGATCGAGGCCGCCCGGCGCACGATCACGCGCCACATGAAGCGCGTCGGCAAGCTGTGGATCCGGATCTTCCCGGATGTGCCGGTCTCGCAGAAGCCGGCCGAGGAGCGCCAGGGCAAGGGCAAGGGATC
>CAZDBC010000224.1:0-5963 GCA_964503295.1 uncultured Kiloniellaceae bacterium
GAGGGCGTCACCTCGGTGCTGCACGAGAAGAAGGGCGGCTACGCCAACAACACCGCCTCGGTCTACGGCCTGGCCGGCAAGGCGGAAGCCGCGGGCGTGCGCATCCTGACCGGCGTCACGGTGACCGGCTTCGAGTTCGGCCACAACTCCGAGTCGGTGACCGCGGTCGAGACCGACCGCGGCCGCATCGAGTGCGAGCAGGTGGTGATCGGCGCCGGCCCCTGGGTGCGCGACTTCTGGCGCATGCTGGAGCTGCCGTTCGAAATTGCCCTGCGCGACGCGCAGGGCCGCGACCACCACGACGTTCCCATGTGGCGCTACTGGCAGCTCGAGGAGGGCGTGCTCGGCGTGCCGCCCGATTTCCTCAAGACCAACGACGGGCGCATGCCCCCGGTGATGCACGTCGATTCCGACGCGCCCTTGCGCTCCGACGTCGACGGCAGCCTGATCACCGAAGAGATGTGGGGCATCTACTACAAGCCCGACTTCCATTTCGACGGCGTGCAGGGCGGCGCCTCGCCCTACAAGGTCGAGACCCCGGTCGAGGAGGTCGCGGTCGACCCCTATGGCCCGGCCTCGCCGGAGTTCGTCGCCTCGCCGGACTTCGCGCACATGTGGTGTTCGGCGCTTGCCCACTGCCACAAGCGCTTCGAGGGCAAGATCGGCCTCTATCGCAAGGAGCCGTCCGGGGGCATCGGCTGCTTCACCCCCGATTCCTTCCCGGTGTTCGACCGCTTCCGTGAAAACGTCTACGTCATCGCCGACTCCAACCACGGCTACAAGATGATCGGCGTGGGCAAGCTGGTCGCCGAGGAGCTGGCCGGCGCACGCAGCCGGCTGCTCGAGCCCTTCCGCTTTGGCCGCTACGCGCGCGGCGAGTTGCATCCGGTCTCCCACAGCCCCTTCCCCTGGAGCTGAAAGGCGGCGACACCCGGGGTCTTTGCCGCTTGGCCCGCCCCACCCGTCGGAGGCAGACTGGCAGCCAGGCAAACGGCCGGAGCGGCCCATGGTCCGACGCTTCTACGACCTTCCGTCGCTGACGAGCCTCGCGGTCTTCGAGGCGAGCGCGCGACACCTCAGCTTCACGCGGGCGGGCCAGGAGCTGAACGTCACCCCGGGTGCCGTCAGCCGCCAGATCAAGGGGCTCGAGGCCGAGATCGGCTGCGCGCTCTTTGCGCGCGCGCCAGGCGGCGTCACCCTCACGCCGGAAGGCGAGGCGCTCTATG
The DNA here is from genome assembly GCA_964503295.1 of uncultured Kiloniellaceae bacterium. Taxonomy (GTDB): domain Bacteria; phylum Pseudomonadota; class Alphaproteobacteria; order Kiloniellales; family Kiloniellaceae; genus CAZDBC01. The sequence continues at coordinate 1,227 of CAZDBC010000224.1, forward strand.
CCGTGCTGTCCCGGACCTTCAGCGAGACCGCCGAGACCTTCCATCGCATCCGCGGCGGCGGCCGCGAACGCAGCGTCACGGTCGGCGCCACCACCGCCTTTGCCTCGCTCTGGCTGATGCCGCGGCTGGGCGGCTTCTGGCGCACCCATCCCGAGGTGCTGATCAACCACATCATCTCGGACAGTCCGCGCGACCTGCGCCTGGCACAGGTCGATTTGCGCATCCGCTACGGCGACGGCGCCTGGCCAGACGAGGACTCGCATCACCTGTTCGGCGATCGCATCTATCCGGTCTGCGGTGCAGGCTTCGCGGCGCGCCACGGCAGAATCGGGGATGTCGCCGCCCTGGCCGCGCTGCCGCTGATCCAGCTCGACGCCAACGATCCGGACTGGACGCGCTGGGAGGAATGGCTCCAGCGGCTCGGCCATCGCCCGGGCCCGCTGCGTACGATCCGCTTCACCAGCTACGTCATCGCGCTCCAGGCGGCGGAAGACGACCAGGGCCTCGCGCTCGGCTGGGACAGCCTGGTGCGGCCATTGATCGAGGCCGGCCGTCTGGTGCGGCCGAGCAGCCTCGAGATCCCCGCGCCGGCCGCCTTCTACCTGACCAGCAACGCCAACCGCGCGCTCGGCGGGGAGGCGGCGGCCCTGCGCGACTGGCTGCTGGCACAGGCGCGGCGACAGGGGCTGGAGGCCGCCGATCGCAGCGACGTCAAGTCAAACCCCGGTTGCGAAAAAGGCCGATTGCGCAGGTCCAGCCACGTGTGACTTTCTTGACGCCGTAGCAGCCAAGGCGCTGCCGGACAGGAAGGCTTCGGCCATGGACGGGATCGCACCAGCCGCCTCCGCCGCGGAGCCGGCGGACCTCGCAGCGGCACTGGCGCCGCTCGAGCAGGCGCGCGGCCTGCCCAACGCCTGCTACACCGATCCCGGCCACTTCGAGCTCGAGAAGGCGCGCGTCTTCGCGGCGAATTGGTCGTGCATCGGGTTCGCCAAGGACGTGCCCGACGCCGGCGACCTGCGCCCGCTGCGCTTCCTCGCTATGCCCCTGCTGATCGCCCGCGACCGCGACGGCACGGTCCGCGTGTTCCATAACGTTTGCCGCCACCGCGGCATGATCCTGGTCGACCAGCCAACCCGATCGCCTGCCATCCGTTGCCCCTACCACTCCTGGTGCTACGCCCTCGACGGCCGGCTGCGGGGCACGCCGCACGCGGGCGGACCAGGCATTCATCGCCACCCGCGCATCGCGCGCGACGTGACCGGCCTGTTCGAGGTCAGGTCGGCCGTCTGGATGGACATGATCTTCGTCGATCTGTCGGGGCGCGCGCCCGATTTCCGAAGCTGGGCAGCACCGCTCATCGCGCGCTGGCGGGAGTTCGAGGGGCGGCCGCTGACCCACGGCGGGCCGGACTCCTCCTTCCGGCTCGCGCTCGCGGCCAACTGGAAACTGGCGGTGGAGAACTACTGCGAGAGCTACCACCTGCCCTTCGTCCATCCGGGCCTGAACAGCTACTCCCGGCTCGAGGACCACTACGACATCGCCGAGGCCGGCTTCTCCGGCCAGGGCACGCGGGTCTACGCGCCGCAGCTCGACCCCGCGGGCCGGCGTTTCCCGGACTTCCCCGGACTGTCGGAGCGCTGGGACACTGCTGCCGAGTACATCGCGCTCTACCCCAACGTCCTGCTCGGCGTGCACCGCGACCACGTCTTCGCCATCCGCCTGGACCCGCTGGGCCCCGAAAGTTGCCGCGAAGAGGTCGAGATCTACTATGCCGACCCGCGCGCAGCCGACGACGCCTGGGCGGAGCTGCGCGCACGCAACAGCGAAACGTGGAAGACGGTCTTCGTGGAAGACGTCGGCGTAGTCGAGGGCATGCAGCAGGGCCGCCACGCGCCCGCCTTCGACGGCGGCGTCTTCTCGCCCGCCATGGACGGGCCGACGCACCATTTCCACGCCTGGGTGGCGCGCCAGCTTATGACCGGCCGAGGCCGGTCGTCCTAAGCCGTTTCGCGCTTCGCCGCCGAAGACGCGGTCAGGATCCGCTCGGTCGGGAAGACGACGCGAACCGCGGTTCCGGCGCCGAGCTCGCTGTCCAACTCCAGGCGCGCGCCGTGCAGCGCGGCCAGTGCGATCGCGATCGGCAGGCCCAGGCCGGCGCCCTCATACTTTCGGGCCAGCGAGCCGTCGGCTTGCGCGAAGGGTTCGCGGACCCGCTCGATGTCGGCGGCGCCGATCCCGATCCCGCTGTCGACCACGGAGAGGACGGCACCGCCCTCGCCCGCTTCGGCCGCCAGCATGATGACGCCGCCGTCGGGCGTGAAGCGGATGGCATTGTCTATGATCTCGCCCAGCAGCTGCGTCAGGCGCTGGCGATCGCCGCGCAGCGCGAGCGAGCCGACGGCCTTGCGATCGAGGGCGAGGCCGGCTGCACCCAGACGGTCTTCGAAGCGCGACACCGTCTCCTCGACGAGCACCGCGAGATCGAGCGCGTCCTCGCGCAGGCTTACCTCGTCCATCTGGAGGCGCGCCAGATCGAGGATCCTGGTCAGTACGCCGAGCAGGCGTTCGCCGCTGTCGTTGATGTCGACGATGTACTCGGCATAGCGCTCGTTGCCGAGCGGGCCGAGCGCCTGGTCGCGGATCAACTGCGAGAAGCCGATGATGGCATTGAGCGGCGTGCGCAGCTCGTGGCTCATGTTGGCGATGAACTGGGTCTTGGCCGCGCTGGCCGCTTCGGCGAGGTCGCGCGCCTTCGACATCTCCTCCTCGGCCTGCTTGCGCACCGTAATGTCATGCAGTGTGATCACGAGGCCGCCAACGGCCGGATCGCTCGAGAGGTCACGCATGACGTAGTCGAAGCGCCGCAGCCCGCCTCCGGGAGCCATGATCGAGAGCTCGCCGGTCGCGCTGCCCGCCGGGCCGGAAAGCAGAGTGCGGCCCGCGTCTGCAACGGCCACGCGCTGCTCCCGCGGCAGCAGGTCGAGCAGCGACCAGCCTTCGAGATCGCGCGGTTCCTCGATCAGGGGGCAGGCGGCCCCGAAGCGGATGGTCAGGTCCGGGTCGAGCAGCAGAATGATATCGGAGGAGTTCTCGACCAGGGCGCGCAGGCGGCGCTCGCTGATACGCAGCGCCCGCGTCTCCCGCGCCGCCAGGCGGGCAAAGTGCTTGTCGATCAGCGCCGAGAGGAAGCCGAAGGCGAGCAACGGCAGGCTGCCGGCCGCAATCAGCCAAGCCGGCAAGGCGACGTCTGTCCGCGCCGTTGGTGGCGCCCCGTGGATCCCAAGCGAAAGCAGCCCCAGGAGTGGCACGGCGGCAATCGCCACGGCGACGGCCGCGCCCTGGACGAGCCGGCGCAGGCCCGTCGCCTCGGTCAGCGACAGCCGGAGCGCGGCGGCCGCGCCGGCCGCGGCGAGCAGCGCGATCGGCACCCCCGCCCGGCGGTCGAGCCCGGAACCTTCCGCGCCTGCGACCAGAAGCTGCGCTGCGAGGATGGCGAGGCCGACGAGCAGGCAGCCGACGACCCGCGGCCCTGCGGTTCGGCGCCACAGCATGACGGCGACGCCGAGCCCGCTGCCGGCGACCGCGAGCAGCAGGGCCGGTCCGGACAGCCAGGGATCGCGCACCGCGCTCTCGGACAGCCCGAGCGAGAGCAGCGCGAGCGTGTGGCTCGCCCAGATGCCGCCGCCGACCACGAGCGCCGCGCCGAGCAGCCACAGCAGGCGCCGCCTGCCGCGCGACAAGCGGACTCTGCCGCCGATCTCTATCCCCGCCAGGGACGCGAAGACCGCGACGGCCACCGACAGCGCGGCCGCGCCCGGGTCCGACTGGGAGAGGAAAAGCAGCGGAGTCATCTCGAATTGCCGGGAAGCTTGCGGCCAGACTGGCAGTGCAAGGTTAAGCCTGGCTTACCGGCGCCGGCGCAGGCCGTTAATCGGACGTTAGCGGCCGGGGCCGCAGACTGCCGAAATGGCCGCCCCCTGCAGCCCCTGCACGCCCGCCCCGCCGGCGCCCGAAGAGCCCGCGATCGGGCACGAGGACCTGCGCCGTCTGTGGCGCCACTGGAACGATTTGCGTGGACCGCGCAACCTGCCGCTGCGCAGCGAGTTGGAACCCTTCTCCATCTCGTTCTGCCTCGGCCACGTGGCCCTGGTCGAGCTCGAGCCGTCACCGTTTCGGCCCCGCTATCGCCTGGTCGGCACCCGGCTGGTCGAGCTGTGGGGCCAGGAGCTGCGCGGCAAGTACGTCAACGAGGTCTACCACTGGCCCCTGCGCCGGGAGGTTGTGCGCGCCTATCGACAGGTCCACGAGACCGCGAGACCGCTCTATCACGAGCGAATCTTCGATCTCGGCTTTCGGAAGCTCGGCTATTTTCGGCTCATGCTGCCCTTTGCGAGCGTGGTCGGGCAGGAACGGCCCGACATCGTGTGCCTCGCGATCTACCCGTCCCAACCGGACATCCGTCGTGCCGCCGACTGGCGTGAGCTCGCCGGGCTCGAAGAGCCGCTGCCCCCCAAGGGATCGATCGCGATCCCGTGACCGGCGCCGGCGTTGCCAGCCGGGCGCCGGATCGTTAGACAGATGACGATGCGAATCGACGCGCCATGGATCGAGACGACGGGCCGGCCGGCCGGCGGGTCGGGGCGCGGTCGCGCGCTGCTGGCGGTCGCCGCGCTGTTGCTCTCGCTGTCGCTGTCGCTACCGCTCGCGCCCGCTCGGGCGCACCCGCATGCCTGG
>CAZDBC010000225.1:0-5962 GCA_964503295.1 uncultured Kiloniellaceae bacterium
AACCACCTCGCCGCCGAGGCCGGGGATGCGCATCTTGAGCCCCTTGTAGTCCTCGAGGGAATTGATCTCCTTGTTGAACCAGCCGCCGGCCTGGACCCCCGTGTTGCCCGAGACGAAGAACTTGCAGCCGAGCTCGCGGTAGACCTTGTCGGCCAGTTCCTGTCCGCCGCCGAACTGAACCCAGGCGTTCTGCTCCATTGTGTTGAGGCCGAAGGGGATCGACGCGATGAACTGGGTCGCCGGCACCTTGCCTTTCCAGTAGTAGGGTGCGCCATGGCCCATCTCGATGGTGCCGTTCGACACGGCGTCCATGGTCTCGAAGGCCGGTACGATCTCGCCGCCGCCGAAGACCTCGACCGTGATCCGTCCCCCCGTCTCGCGTCCGATGAATTCAGCCAGCTTGTTGGCGCCGGTACCCAAACCGGGGAAGTTCTTCGGCCAGGTCGTCTGCATGCGCCATTGCTGCCGGCCTTGCGAGATCGCAGGAGCCGGGAAGCTCGATGCGGCCGTCACGGCCGCGGCTGCGGCGACGCCGCCGGCACCGGCTTTCTTGAGGAAATCGCGGCGCTTGACCGCCTGCTCGGCAGTGGCGCCGTCGTGCACCTTCTTCTGTTTCATGACTGCTGTCCTCCCCGTTTCATCCCGAGCAAAAATTGTTTGAGTTCAACATTTTGGCCGAAGCCTTCGGCCTCGCCGAACGCGGCCGCGGCTACCATAGGGGGCTTCGCCGGGCCGTTCAACAGAGTTGCGGGCACGGGCTAGGCCAGGGCCTCGGCATCGTCCCCGTCGAGGATTTGCCAGCCCTCCGGCCCAAGGACTTCGATGGGGCGGAAGCGGGCCTTATAGGCCATTTTGCGGCAATCGCGTATCCAATAGCCGAGGTAAACGTTGCGCAGGGCCCGCCGCCGTGCCGCCTGGATCAGCCACAGCACCATGAAGTTGCCAAGACCGCGTCGGGCCAGCGCCGGATCGAAGAAGCTGTAGACCGCCGAGGGCCCGTCGGTCAGCCAGTCGGCCAAACAGGCCGCCACCAGGCTCTGCTCGGCGTCGCGAAATTCGATCACCGAACTTCGCAGCCGGCTCTGCTCGACCATGCTGCGATACTCGGCAAAGCTCATGCCGGCCATCTCGCCCTCGCCGTGGCGCGACGCAAGATAGTCGCTGAACAGGCGGTACTGCTCCGGAGTGGCCTCGGCAGGCCGCTCTTCCGCCGTCAGCGCGCTGTTCATCCGCTCGGTCCGGCGCAGGGAGCGACCCGGTCTAAAGCGCTCGGCGACCACGCGGACGGGTACGCAGGCGGTACAGCCGGCGCAGGCCGGCCGATAGGCGAAGTGGTGGCTGCGGCGAAAGCCGGCGCGCGACAGGAGCGTGTAACGAGCCTCGGCGTCGGGCCCGGAGATTTCGGTCAGCAGCTTGCGCTCGCGCCGTCCCGGCAGGTAGGGACAGGGCGTTTCTTCGAGCACGTAGAACATACGCCGCGGCCGGAGCGGCGGTATCGGCAGTGGCCAGCCCGTCTCCCAGCGCGCGCCGGCCTGTCCCGTCTGCTGGTTCATGGGGCGCTGTTCCTTCTCCGCTCCCTCAGCCTCTCGAGGTCCTGTTCCTACCCCTGGGCCATGTCGGCGCCGCCGGCGCTCTCCACGGCGGGGTAGAAGAACGCCTGGCCGATTTCACCACTTACCTCGAGCAGCCTCAATTGAATCCAGTCGAGAAATTCGTGCAAGCCTCGGGCGATGATCCCATCGGCGCTCTCGTGCTCGAGAACGGCGCAAAGCTCGTCCAACTGCTCCAACGCCGCGGTGCCGCCGGGAAGGCCGTAATTCGAGCGCAGTTCGGTCAGTCGGCGGTTGACCCTGAGGGCGCAGGAACGGACCGAGCGCGGAAAGGGCAGGCGGAACAGAAGGAAGTCCGTCACCATGCTGGCGGTCATGCCGCGCGGATAAACGCGCCGGAATGCGTGGTAGCCGGCGGCCGAGCGCAGCACTGCGTTCCACTGGCTGACGTCGAGCAGCGAGCCGACCGCCGCGCTGTCGGGAAGCAGAAGATGGTACTTGACGTCGAGCAGGCGCGTCGTCTGATCGGCACGTTCCAGCGCCCGACCGAGCTCATAGAAGTACCAGCCCTCGTCCCGATAGAACGTGCCTTCGGTGATCCCCGTGTGGGTGTGGCAGCCCTCCTTTACAACGGCGCAGAAGCGCGCCAGCCGCGGCTCGGCAAGGTCGTTCGGCGTCATGGTGCGAAGGCGGTTGTAGAACATGTTGAGCTGGATCCACATCTCGGTCGAGATGAGCGGGCGCAGCGTGCGCGCGTTCTCGCGGGCCATCCGGATCGCAGAGATGATTGAGCTCGGGTTGTCGGGATCGAGGGTATAGAAATTAATGACCCGCTCCGCCTCCGCGCTCTCGTGGCGCGCGAAGAAGCGCTCCTGATCGGCATGGAGCTCGATGATCGACTGCCAGTTCTGGCCGCCGCGGCTGTCCCGGCTGAAGGTCTCGTTGACGTCGAGTATGCGCGCCAAGTCCTCGGCGCGCTCGACGTAACGCGCGAGCCAGTAGATCGCCTCGGCGTATCTGGCGAGCAGGCTACTCAAGAACCCAGGTGTCCTTCGACCCGCCGCCCTGCGACGAGTTGACGACCAGCGAGCCGCGCGTCAGGGCAACGCGCGTCAGCCCTCCAGGCAGTACCCAGGTCGAACGGCCGGTAACCGCGAACGGCCGAAGGTCGACGTGGCGCGGTTCGACGCCGTCCTCGACGAGCGTGGGACAAACCGAGAGGCGGACCATCGGCTGGCTGATGTAGTTCGCCGGATTCTCGATGAGCTGAGCGCGGCAGATCTCGAGTTGAGCCGCGCTCGCGTGGGGCCCGACGGTGATGCCGTAGCCGCCGGCCTCGCCGACCGGTTTGACGACGAGGTCGGCGAGATGATCGAGCGTGTACTCCAATGCCGCCGGCTCGCGGCAGATGTGCGTCTCGACATTGTGCAGGATCGGCTCCTGGTCCAGATAATAGCGGATGATGCGGGGCACGTACGCGTAGACGGCCTTGTCGTCCGCGACGCCGGTGCCGACGGCGTTGGCGAGGGCGACGTTGCCCTTGGCATAGGCCCGCATCAGTCCGGGCACGCCCAGCATCGAACTGGGATTGAAGACTTCCGGATCGAGAAAGTCGTCGTTGATGCGCCGATAGACGACGTGCACCGGCTGCAGTCCGGCGATGGTGCGCATGAACACTCTGTCGTTCTCGACCACGAGGTCCCTGCCTTCCACCAGGGGAACCCCCATCTCGCGAGCAAGAAAGATGTGCTCGAAATAGGCCGAGTTGTACGTGCCGGGCGAAAGCAGAACGACCGACGGATCGTCGACGCCGGGCGGCGCCACCTCCGTGAGGGCCTCGCGCAGCTTCTGGCCGTAGGTGGAGACCGGACGAATGCCGATGTTGCTCATCAGGTCGGGGAAGCTGCGCTGCATGAGGTGGCGGTTCTCGACGACGTAGGAGACGCCGGACGGCGAGCGCAGATTGTCCTCCAGGACCACGAAACGGCCGTCGTCGCCACGCACGAGGTCGGTGCCGTTGATGTGGACGTAGGTGCCGCCCGGGACTTCGAGCCCGACCATCTGCTGGCGATAGTTGGCGTTCCCGAGAACCAGCTCGCTGGGCACGATCCCGTCCTTCAGGATCTTCTGATCGTGATAGACATCGTGCAGAAAGAGATTGAGGGCCTGGACCCGCTGGGTGGCGCCGCTTTCGATGGTGCGCCATTCCTGTGCCGAAATGATGCGTGGGATGACGTCGAACGGCAGAATGCGATCGATCGCATCCTTTTGCGTATAGACGGTGAAGGTGATGCCGAAACTGAAGAGTTCCAACTCAGCGTCCTTGACGCGCGCGCGCAGGTCCTCCAGGTCGAGGCGGGCCAGCCGGTCGCGCACCGGCTGCGTATGGCTCCCGGGTTGATCCCGCGAGCCGAACATTTCGCAGTAGTAGCCGCCCGGCCGATAGGCCGCCAGCGGACTGACCGCGGACGTGACCGCCATTCGAAGCCCTCTCCCTGCCGGCCCGATCGGGCCGCTGAGCCGTCGCGTGCGAACTTGAGCGATCGCTTCTGGCGGTAAGTATGACAGTTTACTTGCCGGCCGCGCCAGTTTCCCGTGGCCGATTGCTCGTTTGCCTATGAAAGAGGCCGCCGCCCTCGATTGTCCGTTGCCGCGTGCGGACGGAAAAGCTGTGCACCCGGATGTTGGCGCCGGACTATTGGGAATCCTCGCTTCCGGACTGGAACTGCGGGACCTCCTGGACCGGGCCCCCGGCGCTGTCGCGCAGCAGTATGATCGAGATGCGCCGATTGCGCGGGGAGGTCGGCTCCTCGGGAAACAGCGGGTCCTGCGCGGCGCGGCCGACGACGGATTCGAACCTGGAGGGATCGAGGCCCGCCGCGATCAGGGCGCGCCTGCTGGCGTTTGCGCGATCGGTCGACAGTTCCCAGTTCGAGTAGCCGTCCGCCGAGCGGTAGGGTGTCGCGTCGGTATGTCCCTTGAGCGCGATCTTGTTGTGCAGCGGCCCGACCGCCGCCGCGACCAGCTCGATCAGGCGGCGCGTGTGGTCGTGCATCGCCGCGCTGCCGACCGGGAACATGGAGCGGCCTTCCTGATCGACGATCTGGATCCGCATGCCCTCGGGCGTCTGATCGATGATCAGATGCTTGGCCAGTTCCTGCAGCTCCGGCACCGTTTCGATCGCCTGGCGCAGCTGCTCGGCCGCTGCCTCGAATTCGGCCTGCTCGCGCTCGGCCAGCAGCTTGTCCAGCTCCTGTTCGCTGATTTCGTCAGCCTGCCGGCCGGTCTCGGGCACGCCTGCCTGCTGCTCCTGCTGTCCGGTGCGGCCGGTCTCGTCGCGTGCGGCTTCGGGATCGTCGCCCTGCGCGGCCGCGCCGACATGTCCCCGATCGTCGGACTCTTCGTCGGCGGGCAGCGAGACCGTGATACCCACGGGCGAGCTCATCGAGCGCATTGCGCCCTCGCGGGTGAGCGTCATGCCGCCAAGCACGCCGTCGGATCCGCTCGTGCTGACGCTGACCGAAGCGGGCGAGAAGTAGTCGGCAATGCCGCGGCGTTGCTCCTCGGTGGTCGCGTTAAGCAGCCAGAGGAGCAGGAAGAAGGCCATCATGGCGGTCACGAAGTCGGCGTAGGCGACCTTCCAGGCGCCCCCATGGTGGCCGCCGTGACCGCCCTTCTTGACCTTCTTGATGATGACGATCGCGGGTTCGTCGTTGGCTGCGGACATGATGCGGTAATTCCCGTGCGCGACGCTGCCGGGCGGCCGGTCAGGCCGGCGGCGGCAGGGCGGACACGGCCTCCTCGACCTCGTAGAAGGTGGGACGGTCGTCGGACAGCAGCGCCTTGCGTGCGAACTCGACCGAAACGGCAGGCGGCGAACCGTGCATGTGCGCCAGGATCGCCGCCTTGATGCACTGCAGGTACTTCACCTCGCTGTCGTAGGCCTGCCCGGCCTTGCTGGCGATCGGGCTGAGGAAGCCATAGGACAGCCAGACGCCCAGGAAGGTGCCGACCAGGGCGCCGCCGATGAGCTTGCCGAGGATTTCGGGCGGCTCGGTGATGGAGCCCATCGTCTTGATGACACCGAGCACGGCGGCCACGATGCCGAGCGCGGGCAAGCCGTCGGCCATGGTCTGCAGGGCTTGCGCGACGCGGCTGTGCTCCTGATGGTGGGTTTCGATCTCCTCGTCCATCAGTGTTTCCATCTCGTGCGGATCCTCGCAGCCGAGGGTGAGCATACGCAGGTAGTCGCACAGGAAGGTGAGCGCCACCTTGTTGCTGCTGAAGGCCGGGAACTGGCTGAAGATGGAGCTCTCCTCGGGCTTCTCGACGTGCTGTTCGAGACCGAGGTTGCCCTTGGTCTTGGCCATCTTGAGGATCTGATAGAGGACACTCAGGAGCTCGACGTAGTG
>CAZDBC010000226.1:0-5940 GCA_964503295.1 uncultured Kiloniellaceae bacterium
GACCACCCCGGCCAGGATGTTGATCAGGGTCGACTTGCCGGCGCCGTTGGGGCCGAGCAGGCCGAACAGGCAGCCGCGCGGAATGGCCAGGTCGACCGCCTTCAGCGCGTGCTTAGGGGGTTCTTTGCCGCCTGGCCGATAGATCTTGGTCAGGCCGCGCAGGTCGACCGCGTAGTCGGGCAGCGCCGGCGCGGACGCCGCCGTCTCGCGGTATCGGGGATCGTCGGGCATGCTGTTCTGTCGTCCGCTGGCCGTCGGGCGGCGGGATCTGGGCCCCTGTGCCCGTCTTGCCGCCGGCCATCGGGTCGGCGGCGTGCCGGCCGAGGCTGGTGTTCCGGTTCGGTCAATGGGTATCATCCGCCCCTGCGGCGGTCAACCTGACCCCCGCCGCAACCACCTGCCCCGGAGCCGACACGCCGCCGTGTTCGCGCCTTCCCGTCCAACGCCACGCTCGGCGATTCCCGGCTGCGTCTGGCCGGCTGTTCCCGACGCACGGGGGGCAGCGCTGCTCGCCGTGCTGCAGCAGATCGAGCACAGCCAGTGGTGGCCGCCGGCGCGGCTGCGCGAGTGGCAACTGCGCCAGGCGGATGGTTTGCTGGCGCACGCCTTCGCCAGCGTCCCCGTCTATCGGGAGCGACTGGAGGCGGCCGGTTTCGCGCCGGGACGCGGGCTTGACGAGGACGTCTGGGCGCGCATTCCGCTCCTCGGGCGAACCGACATTCAGCAGACCGGCGAACGACTGCTCAGCACGGCGCCTCCTGCCGAGCACGGCGCGGGCGACGAGGTCTCCACCTCGGGCTCGACCGGCGTTCCGGTCACCGTGCACAGGAGCGGCCTTGTCGCGCTCTTTTGGGACGTCTTCACGCTGCGCGACCACTTTTGGCACCGGCGCGATCTAACCGCCAAGCTGGCCGCAATCCGCAGCTATCCGAACGATCAGGCGGTCTATCCCGATGGCGTCCAGGCCGCCCGTTGGGGCCGCTCGACCGCCGCCCTTTACGAGACCGGGCCCTTCGTCGGACTTTCGGTCATCACGGGGACCGCGCAGCAGGCCGAGTGGCTCGCCCGACACCGGCCGGACTATCTCCTCACCTATCCCTCGGCGGCGCTGGCGCTCGCGCGCCACTGCCGCGACAGCGGCATCGACCTCTCCTTCCTGCGCGAACTGCGCACCCTCTCGGAGCCGGTCACGCCCGAGCTGCGCCGCCTCGCCAGCGAGGTCTGGGGCGCCGAGGTCACCGATGCCTACAGCACCCAGGAGGCGGGCTACCTCGCCCTGCAGTGTCCGGATCATGACCATTATCACGTTCAATCCGAAAACGTGCTCCTGGAGGTGCTGCGGCCGGACGGGAGCCCTTGCGCGCCCGGCGAGATCGGCCGCGTCGTTCTGACGACGCTGCACAACTTCGTCATGCCGCTGATCCGCTACGACATCGGCGACTTCGCGGAGGTCGGCGAACCCTGCCCCTGCGGCCGCGGCCTGCCGGTGCTGCAACGCATCGTCGGGCGGGTGCGCAACATGCTGACCTTCCCGGACGGACGCACCGCCTGGCCGCTGGTCGGAGAGATGTTCTACCGCGGGGTTGCGCCGATCAGGCAGTATCAGATGATTCAGAAGGCGCCGAACCGGCTGGAGCTGAGGATCGTGCCGGAGCGGCCCCTGACCGCCGAGGAGGAAGACGAGCTGCGCGCCATCGTCCGGCGCCGCATGGGCCATCCCTTCGAGATCGACTTCAGCTACCATGACGAGATTGCCCGCGGGCCCGGCGGAAAGTACGAGGACTTCCGCTCGGAGATCGCGCCGGGCGCCGCGGATGTCGCGTCGCCGGCATCGGCACCGGGACAGGAGGATTGATCGAGCCGCCGCGGCGGCTATGATCCGCAGCCGCGAAAAGGGCCGGGCCGTCATCGGGAGAGGGAGCGCGATGGAACCGCAGGAGATCATCGAAGTCGACGAGGAGATCGTCGCCTGCGACGGCGGCTGCGGCCCGCTCGGCCATCCGCGCGTGTGGCTCAACATGGAAGGGCGCGGAACGATCGACTGCCCTTATTGCGGGCGGCGCTTCGTGCTCAAGGAAGGGGCGCGCCCGGCCGGTCACTGACGCGGCGGCGGCCGCGCCTGCACGCTCGACTTGGCCGGCCCCCTCCGGCATGCTCCGGCGGTCATGGCCGAGCCCCCCTTCAAGCACCTCTATCTGATCGACGGCTCCGGATACATTTTCCGGGCCTACTTCGCGCTGCCGCCCATCTCGCGCTCCGACGGCACGCCCACGAACGCCGCCTACGGCTTTACCAACATGCTGATCAAGCTGCTGCGCGAAAGCGACGCGGACGGCCTCGCGGTGGTGTTCGACGCGGGAAAGAAGAGTTTCCGCAACGAGATCTACCAGGAGTACAAGGCGCACCGGCCGGAGCCGCCCGAGGAGCTGATCCCGCAGTTCGCCATGATCCGGGAGGCGACCAGGGCCTTCAACCTGCCCGCGATCGAAATGGAGAACTACGAGGCCGACGACATCATCGCGACCTACGCGCGCCGGGCCCGCGACGCGGGCATTCGGGTGACCATCGTCTCTTCCGACAAGGACCTGATGCAGCTTCTGGAACCGGGCATCGACATGCTCGATCCGATCAAGAACCGGGTGATTGGTCCCGACGAGGTGAAAGAGAAGTTCGGCGTCGAGCCGTCCAGGATGGTCGACCTGCAGGCGCTGGCCGGCGATTCGACCGACAACATTCCCGGCGTGCCGGGCATCGGGGTCAAGACCGCGGCACAGCTCATCGAGCAGTACGGCAGCCTGGAAGAGCTGCTCGCCCATGCCGAGGAGATCAAGCAGCCCAAGCGCCGCCAGACCCTGCTCGACAACGTCGAGCTGGCACGCATTAGCAAGAAGCTGGTGCTGCTCGACGACCACGCGCCGGTCGACGAGCCGCTGGATGCCTTCGCAAAACACGATCCCGAACCGGCGAAGCTGCGCGAATTCCTGGAGCGCTACGAGTTCAAGTCGCTCCTGACCCGCCTCGCCGATCAGCTCGAGGGAACCCTCCCGAACAACGAGGCGGCGCCGGCCGACGCCGGGGACGCAGGCCGGTCCGAGGGGGGCAACGAACTGGTCCAGGACCTGGACGTGCTGCAGCGCTGGGTCGCGGAGGCACGTACGGCCGGGCTGGTCGCGGTCGACACCGAAACCACCTCGCTCGACAGCAACCTGGCCGAACTGGTCGGGGTCAGTCTCGCCCTGGCGCCGGGGCGCGCCTGCTATCTGCCGCTTGCCCACCGGGCGCCCGAAGCCGGCGACGGCAATCTGCAGTTCGGCGACAACCGGCGGCCGCGCCAGGTCCCCTTCGAGGCCGCACTCGAGCTGCTCAAGCCCTTGCTGTCTGATCCCGGCGTGCTCAAGGTCGGCCAGAATCTGAAGTACGACATCAAGGTTCTCGGCCGCTACGGCCTCGAAGTCGCGCCGATCGACGACACCATGCTGCTCTCCTACGTGCTCGACGGCGGTCTGCACGGACACGGCATGGACGAGCTGGCGCAGCTCCACCTCGGCCATCGCTGCATCACCTTCAAGGAGGTCGCCGGCAGCGGCCGGTCGCAGGTGACTTTCGACCTGGTGCCGCTCGACAAGGCCTGCGAATACGCCGCCGAGGACGCCGACGTCACGCTGCGGCTCCATGGCCTGTTCCGCCCGCGCCTGCTCGCCGAGTCGATGGTTACGGTCTACGAGACGCTGGAACGGCCTCTTCTGCCGGTGCTCGCCGACATGGAGATGCTGGGCATCAAGGTCGACCCTTCAGTGTTGCGCCGCATGTCGAACGACTTCGCCCAGCGCATCGACGAGCTGGAGCGGGAGATCTTCAAGCTCGCCGGGCGCAGCTTCACGATCGGCTCGCCCAAGCAGCTCGGCGAGGTGCTGTTCGACGAGATGGGGCTGGGCGAAGGCAGGAAAGGCAAGTCGGGCGCCTACGGCACCGGCGCGGACGTGCTCGAACAGCTTGCCGCCATGGGTCACGACCTGCCCGCCAGGGTGCTCGACTGGCGCCAGCTGACCAAGCTCAAGAGCACCTACACCGACAGCCTGCAGAACCAGATCGACCCGACCAGCGGCCGGGTGCACACGACCTTCTCCCAGGCGGTCGCCTCGACCGGGCGCCTGTCGTCGAACGATCCCAACCTGCAGAACATTCCGATCCGCACCGAGGAGGGGCGCAAGATCCGCAAGGCCTTCGTCGCCGAAAAGGGCTATCGCCTGCTCTCGGTCGACTACAGCCAGATCGAGCTGCGCCTGGCCGCCGCGATCGCCGAGGTGGCGCCCTTGCGCGAGGCCTTTCTGGAGGGCCAGGACATCCACGCCATTACGGCCTCGCAGGTGTTCGGCGTGCCGGTCGAGGGCATGGACCCGATGGTCCGGCGCCAGGCCAAGGCGATCAACTTCGGCATCATCTACGGCATCTCGCCGTTCGGCCTGGCGCAGAACCTGCGCATTCCGCAGGCCGATGCAAAGGCCTACATCGACGCCTACTTCGAGCGCTATCCGGGGATCCGGGCCTATATGGACGCGCAGAAGGAGATCTGCCGGCGCCAGGGTTTCGTAACCACCCTGTTCGGGCGCAAGATCCACGTCCCGGCGATCAAGGACAAGAACCCGGCGCGGCGCAATTTCGCCGAGCGGGCGGCGATCAACGCGCCGATCCAGGGCACCGCCGCCGACATCATCAAGCGCGCCATGATCCGGGTACCGCCGGCGCTGGCCAGGGCCGGCCTGGGCGCGCGCATGCTGCTCCAGGTCCACGACGAGCTGCTGTTCGAGGTGCCCGAGGCCGAGGTCGAGGAAACCTCGGCCCTGGTCCGCGAGGTCATGGAAAACGCCTGCGCGCCGGTGCTCGAGCTGCCGGTGCCGCTGGTCGCCGAGGCCGGCGTCGGCGAGTCCTGGGCCGACGCGCACTGAACGGCGACCGCGGCCGGGCCGCGCCGGCAGGCAGGCAAGGCCGTGCTACCTGCGGCAGCAGTCGGGGGAATCGCCCTTGCCGCGCGTCTCTTGAACCGGCGGACAGGGCGTCGTCCCGTAAGAGCAGAAGACGCAGCAGTCGCCGGGCCTGGGCCGCAAGACCCGGCCGCAGCCCCTGCAGTCGTAGAAGAACTGGCAGGCGTCCGTCGGCATGGTCTCGGTTGCCGCGTGGCCGCAGTGCGGGCAGGTCAGCGTCGATCGAAGCGCGATCACGGCTCGCGCCTCTTGGTCAGAGCATAGGCGATCATGGCCAGGAAGAGCGCGAGCGCCGGCAACAGCACATAGTCGAGCCAGCCCAGCCAGGCCGACAAGCCTAACGCCCCGAGCGCCACGACAAGCACCGGCGTAAAGCAGCAGAGTGCTGTGATCGCCGCGCCGACGATGCCGGTCTTCAACAGCGTGCGGTTCTTCATGGTGTCCCCTTGCGCGCTTTCACGTCCCAGCAACGGTTGAAGTCGCTGAGTCTTTGCCAAGGCGCCGCATAGCGTCACACTGGGGCTTGTAGCCGCTACAGGGACAAGAGCGTTCATGACGAAAAACCAGCCAGCTCGCGACTTCGTGACCCGGGGCCGTCTCGCGGAGGAAACGGGCGTTCATGCGGAATCGATCCGCTATTACGAGCAAATTGGGCTCTTGCCCGCGCCGCGGCGCTCGGCGGGCGGTTACCGCCTCTATGACCGGGATGCATGCAGCCGACTGCGCTTCATCCGGCGGGGGCGGGAACTGGGTTTTGGAATCGCCGAACTGCGCAGCCTGCTCGGCCTTGTCGACGGCGGGCACATGACCTGCGGCGAGGTATACGGCATCACGGCCGAGCACCTGGAGACAGTCCGCGCGAAGATTGCGAAGCTGCGTCGACTGGAGCGTAGCCTTGCCGGGATGGCGGCGCGCTGTGCGCGGGGAGGCGCTCGCGGATGCCCCGTGATCGACGCGC